>NZ_JBFBJT010000015.1:0-77493 GCF_040686175.1 Streptomyces sp. NPDC086077
GCCATCACCAGGACGACGCGCCCCGCGTCCAGGACGCCTACTCCGTGCGCTGCGCGCCCCAGGTCGCCGGCGCCGGACGCGACACCCTCGCCCACGCCCGCCTCGTCGCCGACCGCGAACTCGCCTCCGCCGTCGACAATCCCGTCGTGCTCCCCGACGGACGGGTCGAGTCCAACGGCAACTTCCACGGCGCACCGGTCGCCTACGTGCTGGACTTCCTCGCCATCGCCGCAGCCGACCTCGCGTCCATCGCAGAGCGGCGCACCGACCGGCTGCTGGACAAGAACCGCAGCCACGGGCTGCCGCCGTTCCTCGCCGACGACGCCGGGGTGGACAGCGGGCTGATGATCGCCCAGTACACGCAGGCCGCGCTGGTGAGCGAGATGAAGCGGCTCGCCGTACCGGCGTCCGCGGACTCCATCCCGTCCTCCGCGATGCAGGAGGACCACGTGTCCATGGGCTGGTCGGCGGCGCGCAAGCTGCGCACGGCCGTCGGCAACCTGACCCGGGTCATCGCGGTCGAGCTGTACGCCGCCACCCGGGCCGTGGAGCTGCGTGAGGGACTGACCCCGGCCCCGGCCACGCGGGCCGTCATCGACGCCGCACGGGCCGCCGGGGTGGCCGGTCCCGGGCCGGATCGTTTCCTCGCCCCCGACCTGGCGGCGGCCGACGCGTTCGTGCGGGACGGGCGGCTGGTCGAGGCGGCGCAGACGGTCACCGGGCCGTTGCGGTAGCCCGAAGGGACGGCGGGGCCCCGGCGTACGCCGGCCGGGGCCCCGCAAAGGGTTACTTGAGCTTGGCGGCCTGGGCCTCGACCACCGTGGCGGGGATCCTGTACTCCTCGCCGGTCAGCAGCGCGCCCATGTTGATCGTGTAGTACGTCGCGAGCGTGCCGCCGTGGCGCACCACCTCGGCGTGCACCGTGCCGGGGGCCTCCTGGCCCTCCATCTCGACGGACGCGGAGAACGCCACCGACTCGTCACCGGTGCCGGAGCCCTTCTCCGCGGCGACCTTGACGACCTTCTGGGCGGTGCCCTTGGCGGTGAGGGTGAAGCCGCCCGCGCAGTCGGCGAGCGCGTCGGAGACGGACTTGAAGGTCGCCGCGGTGCCGTCACCGTCGTAGGAGGAGAGTCCGACGGCGGTCATGTCGACGCTCAGGGCGTCCGAGAACGCGTCCTCGAACTCGCCCTCCGCCATGTCCTCCATGGACTTGGAGGCCGCGTCGGTGGGGGACTTCTTCTCGGTCGCCATGTTGCGGGCGTCCGCGGCCGATTCACCCGGCGCGAGTCCGCTCATCGCGAAGGCGAGCGGCTCGCACTCGGCCTTGTCGACCTTGACCTCGCTCTTGGAGGCGGGGAGCTGGGCGTCGGGCGCCTTGACCTCGTACCCCTCCACATCGCCCTGGGCGATGATCAGCTTCTGCAACTCGGCGGCGCCGAGGGCCTTCTCGGCCGGGGCGGCAGGAGCGGCCGACGACGAGTCCGACCCCTTTGAGTCGTCCGAACCGCTTTCGGCGCAACCCGTGACGAGGGCGAACGACAGCGCACTCACGGCAACCGTGGCGCACCACCGTGCACCCGATGTTCTGTTCATGATCGGACTATGCGGTGCAGGTCAAGAGCCCGTCAAGTGAACTTATGGCACCGCGCTCAGAGTCCCACGCGTTCGCGGCGCACCGAGTACACGACGAATCCGGCACCCAGCGTGAGGCAGAGCGCACCGCCGAGGACGTAGGGAGTGCTGTCGAAGCTGCCGGTGTCGGCGAGCCGGGTCCCGCCGGTCCCGGATATCGCCGTCTCCGTCTCCGACTGCGTACCGGTGTCCGTGTCGGTGACGGCGGCCGGGTCCGCGTCCGTGGTCGTGGAGGCGTCCGTGGTCGCGGCCCTGGCCTGCGTCATCACCGCCATGGCCGGCTCTCTCGGCGGCCCGTCCGATGTCGCGTTGGCGGAGGGGACGAACCACAGGGCCCCCAGCAGGGTGCCCGCGGCGGTGGCGGTCAGCAACGGACGGCGAGCGGATGACACGGAATATCGATCCCCCTTGTGACGCTGGCGAATTGGCCGTGTGGGGCGATGCTAGTGAAAGTCGCGGGTCGTGGGAAAGTCGCGGAGGCCCCTGGCCGTACGCTCCGGGCATGAGCACTCCAGAGACAGCAGGTTTTGTACGGCTTCGGGTGGAACTCGTCCTCCAGATCGACGACGCCGAGGCCGTGACCCGGGCGGCACAGCGGCGGATCTCCGAGGACGGCGACATGCCGGCCGAGGAGCGGGTACACGCCGAGAGCACTGTGACGGAAGACACCGCGGAGGCACTCGCGTATCTCGTCGATCCGTTCGACCTGGTCAGCGACGTGCCCGGGATCGAACTCCAGCAGGCCTCCTGGAGCAGCGAGCAGGTGGACTACGACCCTGATTCGCCGGACTGGGACCTCGACGAGGATGATGTGGACGACGAGGAAGAGGAAGAGCGGGTCGGTTGACGCGGCTTGGGAAAATCGTGACCCCGGGCGGCAACCACCGCCCGGGGTTCGTTCGTCTCAAGGGGCGCACGGTCCGACGTCCGCACCACGGGCCGCCGGCCCGGCGGACGTGGTGTGGCCCACACATCGAAGGAATGTGGAACGGGACGAACCGGTCGTAGCGTTGAAATTGGTTGATGGGGACTCTCGGCGGGGACTCCCGGGGTTCTGGGGATTCGGCAACGATGGAGAAGCGTGTGATGACGAACAGTAAGCGGCGCAGGGGCCTGACGGTCGCGTCCGTACTGCTCGGTGGCGTGCTGGTGCTCTCGGCGTGTTCCAGTGGCGAAGAGGCCGCCGGCAGCGACGGCGGCAACGACAGCTCGCAGTCCAAGGTCGACGAGGCGGCCGCGCAGAAGACCTCAGAGGCCCAGATCAAGATCACACCCAAGGACGGGTCGGCCAACGCCTCCATCAACAACTCGGCGGCCGTCACGGTGAGCAAGGGGACGCTCACCGAGGTGACGATGACGACGGCCGACGGCGGCGCCGTCGAGGGCGAGATCTCGGCCGACAAGACCAGCTGGAAGCCCAGCGTCCAGTTGGAGCGCTCCACGCGCTACAAGGTCGCCGTGACCGCGAAGGACGCCAAGGGCCTGGAAGCCCACGAGAACGCGTCCTTCACCACGGTCTCCCCGGACAACAGCTTCATAGGCTCGTTCACGCCGGACGACGGCACCACCGTCGGCGTCGGCATGCCCGTCTCGATCAACTTCGACAAGGCGATCACCAACAAGGCGGACGTCCAGAAGGGCGTCACCGTCACCACCAGCAGCGGCCAGGAGGTCGCCTGCCACTGGTTCAACGCCAACCGCATGGACTGCCGCCCCGAGGACTACTGGCAGGAAGGCTCGACCGTCACGCTGAAGCTGGCGCTCGACGGCGTCGAGGGCGCCGAGGGTGTCTACGGCGTCCAGCAGAAGTCGGTCTCCTTCACCATCGGCCGCAACCAGGTCTCCTACGTCGACGCGCAGACCAAGCAGATGAAGGTCACGCAGGACGGCAAGGTCGTCAAGACCATCCCGATCTCCGCCGGCTCGCCCGAGAACAAGACGTACGAGGGCCAGATGGTGATCTCCGAGAAGTTCAAGGAGACCCGGATGAACGGCGCGACGGTCGGCTTCACCGACGACGACGGCAAGGGCGAGTACGACATCAAGGACGTCCCGCACGCCATGCGGCTGTCCGGCTCCGGCACCTTCATCCACGGCAACTACTGGGGCGACGACTCCATCTTCGGCAGCGTCAACACCAGCCACGGCTGCGTCGGCCTGAACGACACCAAGGGCGCGAACGACCCGAACACCGAGGGCGCGTGGTTCTACAACAACTCGATCGTCGGTGACCTCGTGGTCGTCCAGAACACGGGTGACAAGACCATCGCACCGGACAACGGCCTCAACGGCTGGAACATGAGCTGGGAGCAGTGGAAGGCCGGCTCCGCCGTCTGACCCGCGTTCAGCCACCCCCGCTCCAAGACGAAGGCCGCCCGCCCAGGGCGGCCTTCGGCCTTTTCCCACCGGTGATTTCCCGGCGGCTTCTCATCCTTCTTTTATCTCCGCCTTATTCGGTCATCACGGTGCGTGCCTAGTTTGCGGCGCATGTTCTTCACCTACCTGAGGCGCGAACTGCGCCGCCGCAGAAAGGCGGCCCTCGTCGTCGCCTCCGGACTCGCGCTGGGCATCGCGCTGGTCATCGTCGTCAACTCCGTGTCGTCCGGCATGGGGCAGGCACAGGACAAGATCCTGCAGTCCCTGTACGGCCTGGGCACCGACATGACCGTCACCAAGGCGGCCGACCCCGCCGAGGAAGGACAGGCACAGGGGCCGCGGTTCCGGTTCGACGCGCGCGACAGCGGCTCCGGCGAGGAGCAGAGCAGCGACCGGGTCATGGTCCAGGGCTTCGAGACCCTGGCGAGTTCCACCGTCGCGAAGGTCGGCTCGCAGGACGGCGTCTCAAACGCGGTCGGCGGCCTGAGCCTGCAGGTCCTCAAGGTCAGCGGCGAGTTCACCCGCGGCCGGATCCAGCAGGGCGGCGGCGGTGACGGCGGAGTGCCGTCCGGTCAGCCCGGCGAGGGCCGGATCCAGGGCGGTGGCGCGGACTTCGGCGTCAACAGCTACTCCGTCTTCGGCACCGACGTCACCGAGCGCGGGCTCGGCCCGCTGACCTCATCGAAGATCACCAGCGGCCGGGCCTTCGGGGCCGCCGAGACCGACGCGAAGGTCGCGGTCGCCGACGCCTCATACGCCAAGGAGAAGAAACTGGCCGTCGACGACACGGTCACCATCAAGGGTGTCACCTATGAGGTCATCGGTATCGCCACCCCGGAGAGCGGCGACGCGGCGGCCGACCTCTACATCCCTCTGAAGCAGGCGCAGACGCTCGGCGACGCGGCGGACAAGGTCACCACGATCTACGTCGAGGCGACCGACTCCCAGCGGATCGACGCCGTCAAGTCGCAGATCCAGAAGAACATCCCCGGGACGACCGTGACGACCTCCGCCGACCTCGCGGACACCGTCTCCGGCTCCCTGTCCACCGCCTCCGACCTCACCGGCAGTGTCGGCAAGTGGCTGTCGCTCGTGGTGCTGGTGGCCGCGTTCCTGGTGGCCGGGCTGCTCACGTCCTCGGCGGTGTCCCGGCGGGTACGGGAGTTCGGCACGCTGAAGGCGCTGGGCTGGCGGTCGGGGCGGGTGACCCGGCAGGTGGTCGGCGAGGCCGTGGTCACCGGCCTGGTCGGCGGTGCGCTCGGGATCGCGCTCGGGCTGGCGGGGGCGTACGTCGTCACCGCGATCAGCCCGACCCTGCAGGCCGAACTCGGCGGCACCGGGGGCGGACCGGCCGGCCCCGGCGGTGGCTTCGGAGGTGGCCCGGCGAGGCAGGCCGCCGCCCGCACGCTCGACGTCGCCCTCACGGCCCCGGTCGGCGTCGCGACCATCGCCCTCGCCGTAGGGCTGGCCGTGACCGGTGGGCTCGTCGCCGGCGCGTTCGGCGGGTGGCGGGCCTCGCGCCTGCGGCCGGCGGACGCGCTGCGGCGCGTGGAGTAGCCGCGTGCCGCCGCGACGGGGCCGTGCCGTGGCTCGTCCGCGGTCCCGTCGCGGCCGGTTCGCCGGTTCCCCCTCGCCCTTCGGTGCGCACCGCACCTGCCCGGCCGTTCCGCACGCCGGCCCCCACCCCGACACATCCCAGGAGTTGCACCACCATGTACGAACTCAAAGGCGTCACCAAGCACTACAGCAGGGGCAAGGACACCGTGCGCGCGCTGGACGGCGTGGACCTCGTCGTCGCCGACGGCGACCGGCTGGTCATCCAGGGCCCCACCGGCGGCGGCAAGTCGACGCTGCTCCAGATGCTCGGCGGGCTCGACCGGCCCACCTCCGGCGAGATCGTCCTCGACGGGACCGACCTGGCCCGGCTGCCCGAGGCCCGGCTCACCCGGGTGCGCAGCGAGAGCATCGGCTTCGTCTTCCAGAGCTTCAACCTCATCCCCACGCTCACCGCCCAGGAGAACGCCGAGACCGCCCTCGTACCCCTCGGCGTCAAGGCCAAGGAGAGGCGGGAACGTGCCGCCGAGGCGCTGGAGTCGGTGGGGCTCGGTGAGCGGCTCGGGCATCTGCCCGGGGAACTGTCCGGCGGTCAGCAGCAGCGCGTCGCCATCGCGCGGGCGCTGGTGAAGCGGCCGAAGGTGCTGCTGGCCGACGAACCGACCGGAAACCTCGACGAGTCGATGCGCGACGAGATCATGGACCTACTCGAACGCACCTGGAAGGAGCTGGGGCTGACCTTCATCATGGTCACCCACGACTCCGCCATCGCGCGGAAGGCCCCGCGGGTGGCCACGATCCGAAAGGGCCGGATCACGGTGACGGAGAACGCCAACTCATAGCGGCACTCGGCCGCCGTGCAACGTGAGGCGGAGTCGTACGACGCCACGGTCAGGCACATCGGCCGGGACGGGCAGGGGACGGCCGACTGCAACACCGCGTTGCCCGGCTACTCGGGCCTGGGCGACGGCCGCGGTTACCAGGTTCCGGCCGTCGCCTCCGGCACCACCACCGTGCGCGTGCCCAAGGGCACCTATCTGCTGGACGCCTGGATCGCCGTGGGACAACAAGTCGACGATCTCGATCTGCAACGCCTGCTACGGCAAGTGATCACCTGTCGCGCCGGGTTGGCGCGGCGCCGGTGGAGCCATGAGCGAAAGCCCGCCGGAAGTTCTGCCTCCGGCGGGCTTTCGTGCTTCGGTGAGCACATGACTGCCCATACGGTCGAATACATCAGGTACCGCATCTCCGAGCAGCAGTCGGCGGAGTTCCTGGCCGCCTGGACCCGCGCCGCCGTCCACCTGGCGGCGGCCCCGCAGTGCGTCGACTACGAGCTCGCCCGCTGCGAGGAGGACTTCGAGCACTACGTCCTGCGCATCGTGTGGACCTCCACGGAGGGCCACCTGGAGGGTTTTCGCAAGTCGGAGGCGTTCCCCGACTTCCTCGCCGAGATCCGCCCGTACACCGGCGCCATCGACGAGATGCGCCACTACACGCCGACGACCGTCCGCGGCGCCGGGGCCGCGCTGCCCACCCTCTACGAGTGGGCGGGCGGCGCCGAGGCCTTCTCCCGCCTCACCGAGGCCTTCTACGCCAAGGTCGTCCAGGACGACGTCCTCGCCCCCGTCTTCGCCGGCCTGTCCCCCGAGCACGCCGAGCACGTGGCCCTGTGGTTCGCCGAGGTCTTCGGCGGCCCGCCGGCCTACTCAGGGACCCAGGGCGGCCACGGCCACATGGTCGCCGAGCACATGGGCCGCGGCGTCACCGAGCCCCAGCGCCGCCGCTGGGTCGACCTCATCCAGGACGCCGCGGACGAGGCGGGCCTCCCGACGGACGCGGAGTTCCGCTCGGCGTTCCTGGCGTACGTGGAGTGGGGCACGAGGCTCGCGGCGCACTTCTCGGGCACCCAGGCGACGACACCGGCGGAGCAGGCGGTACCGAGGTGGGGGTGGGGTGTGATGCCGCCTCATCGGGGGTGAGGGGCGGCTGCCAGGGCCAACGAGTCCTGAGCCGCGACCGCTTCGGGATCGACGTGAACCGTCATCGGAGGCCGCCGGGGTAGTCAGTCGCCGCTGCCGTAGGGGCGGGTGAGGATCTCCATGTTGTGTCCGCTCGGGTCCTCGAAGTACGTGCCCCGGCCGCCGTCGTTGTGGTTGATCGCCGCGGGGCGGGAGTGGTGCGGGTCCGCCCAGTGGGTCAGGCCGTGCTCCTCGATGCGGGCGAAGATCGTGTCGAAGTCGGACTCCGAGACGAGGAAGGCGTAGTGCTGGGGCGTGATGTCGCCCGGTGTGTCCATGTAGTCCAGGGTCACGCCGTTGGGGATCTCGACGGGGGTGAAGGGCCCGTAGGGCGGGCTCACCTCCAGGCCCAGGAGTTCCGCCAGGAAGCGTGCCGAGGCCTCCTTGTCGTGGGCGGCGACGATGGTGTGGTTCAGCTGGACGGTCATCGGTGGCCTCCTCGGTCTCCTGCGGGGCTTTCGGCCTCGCCCCGTCTTCCTCGTGCAACGCCCACGCGGGGGCGGACTCTTCCGCGCGGACCCCGGGAGTCGGGCCCTCGGCCCCCGGCGGCCAGGAAGCGCTCTGCCGCCGGGCCGCCGGGGTACGACCTCAACGATCAGATCGTGGCGGTGTCGATCACGAACCGGTACCGGACGTCGCTCGCCAGCACCCGCGCGTACGCCTCGTTGATCTGGTCCGCGCGGATCACCTCGATCTCGGCGCCGAGGCCGTGCTCGGCGCAGAAGTCCAGCATCTCCTGGGTCTCCTGGATCCCGCCGATGCCCGACCCGGCGAGGGTCTTGCGGCCGGTGATCACCGAGAACAGGTTGAGCGAGATGGGCTCCTCGGGGGCGCCCACGTTCACCAGCGCGCCGTCGGTCCTCAGCAGCGCGAGGTACGCGCCGAAGTCGAGCGGGGCCGAGACCGTCGACACGATCAGGTCGAAGGTGCCCGCCAGCTCCTCGAAGGTCCTGGGGTCGCTGGTGGCGTAGTAGTGGTCGGCGCCCAGCTTCAGCCCGTCCTCCTGCTTGCGCAGCGACTGCGACAGGACCGTCACCTCCGCGCCGAGCGCGTGCGCGAGCTTGACGGCCATGTGACCGAGGCCGCCCATGCCGAGGACGGCGACCTTCTTGCCCGGGCCCGCGTTCCAGTGCCTGAGCGGGGAGTACGTGGTGATGCCGGCGCACAGCAGCGGCGCGGCCTCGTCGAGGCCGATGCCCTCCGGGACGCCGACGACGTAGTTCTCGTCGACGACGATCTTCTGCGAGTAGCCGCCGTAGGTCGGCTGCCCGTCCTTGCCGACGCCGTTGTACGTCATCACGGCGCCCTTGGTGCAGTACTGCTCCAGGCCGGCCTCGCAGTTGTCGCACTCACGGCAGGAGTCGACCATGCAGCCGACACCGACCCGGTCGCCGACGGCAAACCTGGTGACGCCGGTGCCGACCTCGGCGACGACGCCGGCGATCTCGTGGCCGGGCACCATCGGGAAGATGGCCTCGCCCCAGCCCTCACGGGCCTGGTGGATGTCGGAGTGACAGATTCCGGAGTACTTGATGTCGATCAGGACATCGAACTCACCGACTTCCCGCCGCTCGATCGTGGTGCGCTCCAGCGGGGCCTTGGGGGCGGGGGCGGCGTACGCGGTGACAGTGGTCATGCCGGGGGTCTCCTAGCGATGTGATCCGCGCCCGGCTGCCTTCCTGCCGGGCGCATCGTCCAGGCTGCCGCCGGACGGCACATCCACCCAGGCCACGGCTTTGCGTACGTTCGCTGTGCCTACCACTGGCGGGGGCAGGTTCATGTGCGTACGACCGTGAATACTGGACGTATGGACGAACAGCCCGCGAGCGTGGAGGAGCCCGGCGGCGGCCTGGGCCGGCGTGCCGAACTCAGCGAGTTCCTGCGCAGTCGGCGGGCCCGGCTGAAGCCGGAGGACGTGGGGATGCCGGACTACGGACGGCACCGCAGGGTCCCCGGGCTGCGCCGTGAGGAGCTGGCGCAGCTGGCCGGAGTGTCGGTGGCGTACTACACGCGGCTGGAGCAGGGCAACGGACGCAACGTGTCGGGGGAGGTGCTCGACGCGATCGCGCGGGCGCTGCGGCTGACCGACGCCGAGCACGCCCACCTCACACACCTGGCCAGGCCGAAGCAGCAAAAGAAGAAGACGGCGCCACGTACGCAGCAGGTGCGGGGCGCGCTGTGGCAGCTGCTGGACACCATCGACGGCGTCCCGGCGTACATCGTGGGGCGCCGTTCGGACATCCTGGTCTGGAACCGGATGGCCGCGGCCGTCTTCGGCGACTGGGCGGAGATGCCGGCGCAGGAGCGGAACTGGGCGCGGCTGGTGTTCCTGAAGCCGGAGTACCGCGACCTGTTCCTCGACTGGGACCAGAAGGCCTTCGACATCGTCGCCTTCCTGCGCATGGACGCCGGCTGCCACCCGGACGACCCGCGCCTGTCGGCCCTGGTGGGCGAGCTCTCCGTCAAGAGCTCCGAATTCCGGCGTCTGTGGGCCACCCACGACGTCAAGGAGAAGAGCCACGGCGTCAAGCGGCTCCGTCACCCGCTCGTCGGCGACCTGGCCCTGTCCTTCGAGACCTTCCGCCTGGTCGACGACGCCGAGCAGTCCCTGATCACGTACCACGCGGAGCCGGGCTCCCCGTCCGCGGAGGGCCTGCGCCTCCTGGCCAGCTGGGGCAGGGACGCGACCCGGGCCGGGACGGGGTCCTCGACGGCGTCGAACTGAGGCGGGGCTAGAAGAGGCCGTTCAGGCCCCACCACTCGCCGTCGGTCCGTTCGCCGGCCAGCAGGGCGCCGGTGTCCCGGCCCCGGTAGGTGACCAGCCAGCCCAGGTGGCCCGGATAGCCGTCGATCATGTACTTCTCGTTGGTCACCGTGGCGAGGTCGGGGCGCCCGTCGCCGGAGAAGTCGCCGACCGAGAAGAGGTTCGCCATGGCGTTCCAGCCGCCGGCGCCGATGAGCTTGCGGGCCCCGAGCCGGGCGGTGGAGGTGCCCGGGTAGAGCCACAGCTTGCCGGTGGACGCCTCCCGCGCGTACAGGTCGGGACGGGCGTCACCGGTCACGTCGCCCATGCCGACCAGGGCGTTCATGCTGTTCCAGCCGCCCGAGCCGACGAGCCTGCGAGCACCCAGTCTGCCCGTGGAGGTGCCGGGGTAGAGCCACAGCTTGCCGGTGGCCTTCTCCACCGCGAGCAGGTCGGAGCGCTTGTCACCGGTCAGGTCGCCGAAGGCGGTGATGCGGGTCATGGAGTTCCACCCGCCCGAGCCCAGCAGCTTGCGGGCCCCGAGCGAGCCGGTGCCGGTGCCGGGGTAGAGCCACAGCCTGCCGGTGGACGCCTCCCGCGCGATGAGGTCCTCCCGGCCGTCACCGCTGAAGTCGCCGTGCCGGGTGAGGGCGTTCATGCTGTTCCAGCCACCCGCACCGATGAGCTTGCCGCCGCCGTTGCCCGGGGTGAACCAGAGCCGTCCGGCCTCGTCACGGGCGATCACGTCGGCCTTGCGGTCGCCGTTCATGTCGCCGAAGCCCAGAGGCTTCGGCGAGATCTCCGAGTACCAGCGCGGGTAGGCGGTCTGGCTGCACTCCCGGTCGGTACGGACGAACTTGATCGAGCTGGTGGTCGCGACCGGGTCGCCGCTCCACTCGCCGGGCGTGTTCGGCTCCTGGGACCAGTAGCCGCCCCACGGCGAGTAGTCCTTGTCCTCGTAGACGCAGGCGATCGACGTCGTGCGGTTGACGTACGAGCGGATCTTGTTGTCCCAGCTGCCCAGGTCGGCGACGCTCTTGTTCGTCTTCCACATCGTGCCGTCGGCGCTTTGGCCGGTCCATCCGCAGAAGTAGCCTGCCGGGCAGTCGTACGAGCTGGCGGCTGCCGGAGCGGCGTTCACGGCGGCCAGGCCGGTGCCGGCGAGCGCGATGCCGACGAGTGTGGCCACGCCCCGGTTGAAACGGTTCTGCATATGCCGCTTTCCCCTCCCAGGTGACGCACGCCGGAACCTCGTCCCGTCAGCCCGCCGGGTCTCCTGGGCGGTGGCTGCGGGTGCCCGAGGTGGCGGCCGGCGCATGCGAGGTGATCGTAAGGCAGCGGCGCGATCCACGGCACCACCGGTGCGGACTCCGAATCGGCCGACACGGCGGGCTGGGGCCACGGTGGAGGGCGCGGCTCGGCCACTGGCGGCTCCGCACGCGCACGAGGGCCCTGGAGGACCACGTGTTCCTGCTGGTCTGCTGCGCGACGGGCACGCACGGCGGCAGGCGGAGTGCTGCGCTGAGTCTCCGCGAACCAGGGCGCGGCCGCGCGACGTTTCCGCCGCACGGCCGCGCCCTGTGTGACCTGCGCCGATCCGGCGTCCGCCGGGACCCCGACCGGCGTCCGGCGGCTCACCCCTCGGCTGTGGCCACTCCGATCGGACACGACACTCCCGTGCCGCCGATGCCGCAGTAGCCCGCCGGGTTCTTGTCCAGGTACTGCTGGTGATAGCCCTCCGCCGCATAGAAGGGGCGGGTCTGCGCCGGGAGGATCTCCGTGGTGATGCGGCCGTGGCCGGAGCCGGTCAGGACCTTCTGATACGCCTCGCGGGACGCCTCCGCCGCCGCGGCCTGCTCCGGGGTGTGGGTGTAGACCGCCGAGCGGTACTGCGTGCCGACGTCGTTGCCCTGGCGGAAGCCCTGCGTCGGGTCGTGCGCCTCCCAGAAGGTCTTCAGGAGGCGGTCGTACGAGATCACGTCCGGGTCGTAGACCACGCGCACGGCCTCCGTGTGGCCGGTCAGTCCGGAGCAGACCTCCTCGTACGTGGGGTTCTCGGTGTGACCGCCCTGGTAGCCGACGAGGGTCGTCCAGACCCCCGCGGGCAACTGCCAGAACTTGCGCTCGGCGCCCCAGAAACAGCCGAGACCGAAGTCGGCGATCTCCAGGCCCTCGGGGTAGGGGCCGTTCAGCGGGTTGCCGAGGACGGTGTGGCGGTCGGGGACGGTGAAGGCGGGCTCCGCGCGGCCCTGCAGCGCCTGCTCAGGGGTGGGCAGGCTGGGCGTACGGCGGAACAGCATGGGGGGCTCCTTCTGCCGGGGTGAATACGGGGCCCGCCTCGTCGTCGTCATATGGCGGCGGGGCGGGCGGTATTTTGTTGAACATTCGAACACCGCCCCGCATTCCACGCGGACGCCGGCCCGGCCCGGCGTCCGTGTCCGCTGCCCGCGTGCTCAGCGCAGCAGCGTCGCCGGGCTGCCGCCGTTCGCCTCGTAGCCGGCCACCGCCAGCGCCCGGTAGACCGCGAACTCCGCGGCCGGGTCGGGCGACAGCGTCCAGGGCAGGGCCCCGACGTGGCCGTCGATGTGTATCAGCTGGCTCATGGCCTCCGCCCACCGCTCCGAGCGGACCAGGAAGAAGACCAGGAGGTGACGCACGTGCGCCAGCATCGGGTCGTCGGCGCGGGCCGAGTGGACCGCGTGGAGAGCGCCGTGGATCGCCTTGGTCACCACCTCGCTCTGGTAGAACCCGGCAACCAGGTTGACCTCGGGGAGGTGCTCGAACACCGAGAACAGCGGCATCGCCGCCAGCAGCGAGCCCTGCGGGGCGCGGGCCGCGGCCGCCTCGGCGAACTGGGTCGCCAGCTCCCGCGAGCCGTGCCACTTCTCGCACCAGTAGTGCAGCGCGGCCAGGTGCGCGCCCATGTGGTTCGGCGCGCGGTCCAGGATCTTCAGCCAGAGCTGCTCGAACTCGGCGCGCGGGTAGCCCAGGCCACGGGCCACGGACAGCTCGATGATGTACGGAATCGGGTCACCGGGGGCGAGCAGCGCCGCGTCGCCGCACGCCGCCTTCGCCTCCTCCATGATGATCCGGAAGTCGTCCGTGCCCGGCGTCGCCGTCCGCCACGCCTGCTGGACCAGGAACTCGGCGTGCACCGCCGCGCCGCCCGCGTCCTTGGGCGCCTCCGTGCGCCACACCCGCAGCCACTGGCCACCCGGCGTCTCGCTGACGCCGCCCGGTCGCTGCTGGAGCTCCAGCGAGGCGGCACCGGCGAAGGCCTGCACACGCTGCCAGCGCCGCTCGCCCTCCGCCTCCGTACCCGCGAGGAGCTGCGCGGCGGCGCGGTGGTCCTGGGTGCGCTGCACCAGGTCCAGCACGTCCAGCAGGTCCTGGTCGGGGCCGGGCATGCGGATGTCCAGCTCCTCCTGGAGGACGAACCCGTAGTTCGCGGGGTCCGCCGCGTCCGGGTGGCCCGGTGTGACCAGCTCTATCCCCCTGCGCCTGCGCATCACGACGGGACCCAGCACAAAGCCGATCATGAGCAGGGCGAACAGCACCCAGAGAATTTCCATGCCTCAAGCGAACCAGACGCCGCCGACAATTGGCCAACCCCCTCCGCGACCCTGTGGAAAACTCCCCCGGCCTCTGGAAGAGGCGCGAAACAGCCGCTGAGCAGCCCGCACGACGGGCGCGGCACGGAAATACCTCGCTGCGCGCCCTGCGACACCCCCTGCGGAACGCCTACGCTCGGTTCTCATGAGCGACAGGCACATCAGTCAGCACTTCGAGACGCTCGCCATCCACGCGGGCAACACGGCCGACCCCGTCACCGGCGCGGTCGTCCCGCCGATCTACCAGGTGTCCACCTACAAACAGGACGGGGTGGGCGGCCTGCGCGGCGGCTACGAGTACAGCCGCAGCGCCAATCCGACCAGGACGGCCCTGGAGGAGAACCTCGCCGCCCTGGAAGGCGGACGCCGCGGACTCGCGTTCGCGTCCGGACTGGCGGCCGAGGACTGCCTGTTGCGTACGCTGCTCAGTCCCGGCGACCACGTGGTCATCCCCAACGACGCCTACGGCGGCACGTTCCGGCTGTTCGCGAAGGTCGTCGCCCGCTGGGGCGTGGAGTGGTCGGTCGCCGACACCAGCGACCCGGCTTCCGTGCGGGCCGCCCTCACCCCGAAGACCAGGGTCGTGTGGGTGGAGACCCCCTCCAACCCGCTGCTCGGCATCACCGACATCGCGGTCGTCGCCCAGATCGCCCGGGACGCCGGCGCCCGCCTGGTCGTCGACAACACCTTCGCCACGCCGTACCTCCAGCAGCCGCTCTCGCTCGGCGCGGACGTCGTGGTGCACTCCCTGACCAAGTACATGGGCGGCCACTCGGACGTCGTGGGCGGCGCGCTGATCGTCGGTGACACGGAACTCGGCGAGGAGCTGGCGTTCCACCAGAACGCGATGGGCGCGGTCGCCGGGCCCTTCGACTCCTGGCTGGTGCTGCGCGGCACCAAGACCCTGTCCGTGCGCATGGACCGGCACAGCGAGAACGCCGTGAAGGTCGCCGACATGCTCACCCGGCACCCGCGCGTGACGCGCGTGCTCTACCCGGGGCTGCCCGACCACCCCGGGCACGAGATCGCCGCCAAGCAGATGCGGTCGTTCGGCGGCATGATCTCCTTCCTGGTCGACGGCGGCGAGGAGGCGGCCGTCGAGGTCTGCAACCGCACCCAGGTGTTCACCCTCGGTGAGTCCCTCGGCGGCGTCGAGTCGCTGATCGAGCACCCGGGCCGGATGACGCACGCCTCCGTGACCGGCTCGGCCCTGGAGGTCCCCGGCGACCTGGTGCGCCTCTCGGTGGGCATCGAGAACGTCGAGGACCTGCTGGAAGACCTCCAGCAGGCACTTGGCGGGTCCTGACGGCTACCAGCCGGTGAGCGGTGGAGTCGTCTCCGACGGCGGCTCCACCCAGGGACGCTCGGTCAGTGCCCAGACGGTGAAGGCCACGGTCACCGCGAACAGCAGCAGGCAGGCCAGACGCAGGGCGATGGCCCGGCGCCGCAGCAGGCGGTCGCCGAGGCGTACGGCGTCGGCGCCCAGGTCCGGCGGCACCCGGGGCGGCGTCCGCTCCATGATCCGCCGCGCGGCGGACTCCCTTTCGGCCCGGCTCACGGGGACCTCCCGATCATGACGCCGCCATCTCGGCGCCGGTCACCGCGGGCGCGGGCGGCCGGGGCGGGTGCAGCAGGGTCGCCGTCGCCCGGTCGCAGAGGGCGTGGACCCGTTCCGTGGGCAGCCCGAGCAGGGCCGCCGTCTGTTCCTCGCCCACGCCCTCGTACAGCCTGAGGACCACGACCAGGCGCTCCTGCGGTGTCAGCTCGGCCAGCGTTCCGGCGGGGTGTGGGCGGGCCCGGCCGAGGGCGCCGTACCGATGCCAGGAGTGGTGCGCGAAGCGGACGGCGAGGCACGCGCGCGTGCGGTCGTACGGGTCCTCGCCGCGCAGCCGGTCCCAGGAGGCGTACGTCCGGGCCAGGGCCAGCGTGAGCAGGCGCCGCGCGCGCGGGTTGGCGTTCGGGGCCTCGGCGGTGAGCAGCGTTGCGGTGTGCAGCAGCCGCCCCGCCGCGCCGGCGACGAACGCCTCGAACTCCCGGGCCCGACGGGCGTCTTGGGACGCTTGCCGTTCTCGCACCGCGCCTCCCGCCTGAGGCCGACCTGAGGAAGGGGATCCCGCCCACGCACCCGGCGCACCCGGCGTGCCGGTCGCGCGCCCGCGTCCGTCCGCGGGGACCCGGTCTCATATGAGGGCAGGCGCGCCCTTTCGGTCAAGAGCCGCGCACGGTGGGATGCCGATTGCGGACGCGACGGGGGCATGCGGGGCCACGGCCGTGAGGCGACGTGGTTCCTCGAGAGGCCACGGACCTCAGGAAGCCGACGGCGCTTCCGCCCCCGGCACGCCCGGTACGGCCATCCGGGCCGAGAGGGCGTGGTTGAAGCGGGTGAGGAGGGTGCAGAACGCCTCGCGCTCCTCGGGGTCCCATTCCTGCGTCAGCTCGGCCATCAACTGACGTCTCGACGAGCGCACTTCCTCCAGCCGCGCCGACCCGCGCGGGGAGAGCTGAAGCACCACGGCCCGTCCGTCCTCGGGGTGCGAGGTCCGCTTGACCAGGCCCGTGTCGACGAGCGGAGCAACCTGCCGGGTGACGGTCGAGGAGTCGATGCCCATGCTCGCGGCGAGTGCCTTGACGCCCATCGGCCCCTCCTTGTCGAGCCGGTTGAGCAGCAGGTACGCGGCGCGGTCCATGGAGTTGCGGACCTGCCCGACCCCGCCGAGCCGGGTCTGTTCGGCACGTCGGGCGAACACGGCCACCTCGTGCTGCAGCGCGTCGAGAAGGCCGGTGTCACCGACGGTCGTCATGTCCATCGACATTCCAGGTGTTGTGGGCATGGCCGGGGGCTCACTTCATGCTGGGTGCTGGGTTGGGGGACAGGGTACGCGGCCGGGAGGCGGGTCGTACCGGCGCTGCGCAAACCCGTCTCGGACGTTGGTCACAACGCGTTTCGCGGTGTGTGAACTGCGAGACTTGAGTCATGAACTACCGCAAGGCCCCCTCCTTGCCCTCGGTCACCCTGGACGACGTACGTGGTGCGCAGAAGATGCTGAGCGGCGTCGCACGGGTCACCGCGATGGAGGGCAGCAGGTATCTGACCCAGCTGGTGGACGCCCCCGTCCACCTCAAGTGCGAGAACCTCCAGCGGACGGGCTCGTTCAAGCTGCGCGGCGCCTACGTCCGGATCGCCGGCCTGCTTCCCGAGGAGCGCGCCGCCGGCGTGGTTGCGGCGAGCGCCGGCAACCACGCGCAGGGCGTCGCTCTGGCGTCCTCGCTGCTCGGGGTCCACTCCACGGTGTTCATGCCGAAGGGCGCTCCGCTGCCCAAGATCAGCGCGACCCGGGACTACGGCGCGGAGGTACGCCTGCACGGACACGTGGTCGACGAGACCTTGGCCGCCGCACAGGAGTACGCCACCGAGACCGGCGCGGTGTTCATCCACCCGTTCGACCACCCGGACGTCATCGCGGGTCAGGGCACCGTCGGCCTGGAGATCCTGGAGCAGTGCCCGGAGGTGCGCACGATCGTCGTCGGCATGGGCGGCGGCGGACTGGTTGCCGGTGTCGCGGTCGCGGTGAAGGCGCTGCGGCCCGAGGTGCGGATCGTCGGTGTGCAGGCGGCGGGCTCGGCGGCCTACCCGCCCTCCCTGGCGGCGGGACGCCCGGTGTCGATCGAGAACCCGGCGACGATGGCCGACGGCATCAAGGTCGGCAGGCCCGGCGACGTGCCGTTCGCACTCGTCGGAAATCTGGTGGACGAGGTCCGGACGGTCAGCGAGGATGAGCTGTCCACCGCGCTGCTGCTCTGCCTGGAGCGGGCGAAGCTGGTCGTGGAGCCCGCCGGGGCGAGTCCGGTGGCGGCGCTGCTGAGCGATCCGGGTGCCTTCGAGGGCCCGGTCGTGGCGGTGCTCTCGGGCGGCAACGTGGATCCGGTGCTGATGCAGCGCGTGTTGCGGCACGGGATGGCGGCGCAAGGCCGCTACCTGGCCGTACGGCTGCGGCTGACGGACCGGCCGGGTGCCCTCGCGACGCTTCTCGGGGCGTTGTCAGTGGTGGACGCTAACGTCCTCGACGTGAGTCATGTACGGACCGATCCTCGGCTCGGGCTCACGGAGGCGGAGGTCGAACTGCACCTGGAGACGAAGGGCCCGGCGCACTGCGTCGAGGTCGGGGAGGCCCTGCGCGAGGCGGGCTACACCGTCATCGACTGAGCCGCCGCCGGGCGGCGGACTGCTGGCGAAGGCCCGGGTCGGGCCGGGACCGGGTCAAGATCGCCAATTCTTCGTCACTCGTCCGGGCAACCGTCATTGAGAGACGCGATACATCGCGTTATGGTGTGTCTCGTGGCCCCGCCCATCAGTCGGGACGAATCCCGCAGACCCCGTGCTCTCGCAGCACCCCAACCGACGTGGAGACTCATATGCCAGGCGCCATCTACGCCGAAGGTCTGGTCAAGACCTTCGGCGACGTAAGGGCACTGGACGGCGTCGACCTCGATGTCCCCGAGGGCACCGTCCTCGGCCTGCTCGGGCCGAACGGCGCCGGCAAGACGACGACGGTCCGCTGTCTGACCACCCTGCTGCGCCCCGACAGCGGCCGTGCCGTCGTCGCGGGTGTCGACGTGCTCGCGCACCCCGACGAGGTGCGGCGCTCCATCGGCCTGTCCGGCCAGTTCGCCGCCGTGGACGAGTACCTGACCGGCCGGGAGAACCTCCAGATGGTCGGCCAGCTCTACCAGATGAACGCGAAGGCCGCGAAGGCCCGCGCGGGAGAGCTGCTCGACCAGTTCCATCTCGCGGACGCCGCCGACCGGCCCGCCAAGACCTACTCCGGAGGCATGCGCCGCCGGCTCGACCTGGCCGCGGCGCTGGTGGTCTCGCCGCCCGTGATGTTCATGGACGAGCCGACCACCGGCCTCGACCCGCGCAACCGCCAGCAGCTGTGGGAGGTCATCAAGCAGCTCGTCTCCGGCGGTACGACGCTGCTGCTGACCACGCAGTACCTGGAGGAGGCCGACCACCTCGCGCACGACATCGCGGTGGTCGACCAGGGCCGCGTGATCGCCCGTGGCACCTCCGACCAGCTCAAGGCCCGCACCGGCGGCGAGCGCGTCGAGGTCGTGGTGCACGAGCGCGAGCACATGGCCGCCGCCGCCGAGGTGCTGGCCGGCTTCGGCAAGGGCGAGACGACCGTCGAGGAGCACACCCGCAAGCTGACCGTGCCCGTCAGCGGCGGTGCCAAGCTCCTCGCCGAGGTGATCCGCGAACTGGACGTCCGCGGTATAGAGATCGACGACATCGGCCTGCGCCGCCCGACCCTCGACGACGTGTTCCTGTCCCTGACGGGACACGCGGCCGAGGTCAGGGAAGAGGAGAAGGGCGAGGCCGGCGACACGTCCGCCGACGCCAAGGGCCGCAAGCGCAAGAAGGAGTCCGTCAAGTGAGTGCCGTCACCGACGCCACCCAGCGGGCCGCGCGCCCGCATCCGCTCGGCCAGTCCGTCCGGGATTCCCTGATCGTCGCCAAGCGCAACCTGATCCGGATGTCCCGGATCCCCGAGATGATCATCTTCGGGCTGTTCCAGCCGATCATGTTCGTGGTGCTGTTCAGCTATGTGTTCGGCGGCTCCATGAACATCGGCGGCAGCACGGAGCCCGGCGTCTACCGCGAGTTCCTGATGGCGGGCATCTTCGCCCAGACCGTGACCTTCGCCACGGCCGGCGCGGGTGCGGGCATCGCCGAGGACATGCACAAGGGCCTGGTCGACCGGTTCCGCTCGCTGCCCATGGCGCGTGGTGCGGTGCTGACCGGGCGCACCCTGGCCGACCTGGTGCAGACGTCGCTCACCCTGCTGGTGCTCGCGATCGTCGCCCTGCTGGTCGGCTGGCGCACCCACACGAACGTGGGCGAGGTGCTCGGCGCGTTCGGGCTGCTGCTTCTGATGGGATACGCGTTCACCTGGATCGGCGCGCTGATCGGCCTCTCCGTGCGGACGCCCGAGGCGGCCACCTCCGGTGGACTGGTCTGGCTCTTCCCGGTCACCTTCGTGTCGAACGCGTTCGTGGACTCCAGCCAGATGACGCCCTGGCTGCGGCACATCGCCGAGTGGAACCCCTTCAGTGCCACGGTCCAGGCCAGCCGCGAGCTCTTCGGCAACCCTGGCGTCTCCCAGTCGGACGCCTGGCCCATGCAGCACCCGGTCTGGGCCTCACTGATCTACTCGGCCGTGATCATCGTCATCTTCCGGACCCTCGCGGTACGGAAGTACCGCTCGGCCACGGCGTGAGGCAGCCGTGCCCGGGTCCGGTCGGCCGCCCATCCCGGCTGACCTGAGCATGACGAAGCCCCCGGCGTCGCGCGGACGCCGGGGGCTGTCGAGAGCGGGCGGACCGAGAGGGGCGCGGCAGTGGTTCGCCGCCGCGCCTCCCGTCAGCTCACTCGCTGTACGGCTCGGCCTTCAGGATCTTCACGGAGGCCTTCTTGCCGTTCGGCAGCTCGTACTCCGCGTCCTCGCCGACCTTGTTTCCGATGACGCCGGCCCCCAGCGGGGACTGCGGCGAGTAGGTCTCGATGTCGGCGCTCGCGTACTCGCGCGAGGCGAGCAGGAACGTCAGGGTGTCGTCCTCGTCACCGTCGAAGGCGATCGTCACGACCATGCCGGGCGCCACGGCGCCGTCCGCCGAGGTCGGCGCTTCGCCGACCTGGGCGTTGTCGAGGAGCTGGGTCAGCTGGCGCACACGAAGCTCCTGCTTGCCCTGCTCCTCCTTGGCCGCGTGGTACCCGCCGTTCTCGCGCAGGTCGCCCTCCTCGCGCGCGGCCGCGATCTTGGCGGCGATCTCCGTGCGCGCAGGACCAGTAAGGTACTCAAGCTCATCCTTGAGCTTGTTGTACGCCTCCTGGGTCAGCCAGGTGACGTTCTCGCTGGTCTGGGTCACAGGTGCTCCTCGTCGGTACTGGGGATACAAAGCATCGCCCTACCCAGAAGAATGTTCCTCAGCGAGTGGGCGAAACCACGAGCCTAACAATTCAGGGGCGGAAGGGGTAGGACATTCGTGCCCAAAATCACGTCAGCGCAGGTCAGAGCCTGCGGATGAGGAGTGACGTCAGTCGGCGTGGCAGCCCAGCAGCTCCGCCGTGGTACCCGGAGCGGTGGTGCGCAGTGTGACCACCTCGGTGACGCGCTCGGCGTCCCCGCCGAAGCGGAAGTCGGCCCGGCCGACCTCGGCGCCGTCGGCGGCCTGGGAGCGGACCGTGCAGTAGCCCGAGGCGCCCGCGTCCTTCTCCACCGCCAGCTCGACCTTCACCGCGTCGTCCGAGAGATCGAAGCTGATCACCTCGGCGCTGATCTTGTTCTGCGCGATGTAGTGGTAGGCGAAATAACCGATCACAGCGATGAGCAGCGCACCAAGAACCAGACCGACGACCTTGAGGGTGCGGTCGGCACGCTCGTCCGAGGAACGGCCGTAACGGCCCTCGGGCAGTCGAGTGCTCGCCGTGCTCATGATCGTCCTCTCGGCCGGGGCGGGATCCATGTCCCGAAGGGGCTTCCGGGCCGTACCCCCGGAATTATTCGCCCCCCGATTCGGTCACTATAGAAGCCGCCGTTCGCACCCGGTCACACCGGGCGCCGACCAAACGAGGATTGAGTCTTGACTGACCAGCTGCGACTGATGGCCGTCCACGCGCACCCCGACGACGAGTCGAGCAAGGGCGCGGCCACGATGGCGAAGTACGTGTCCGAGGGGGTGGACGTGCTGGTCGTGACCTGCACGGGCGGGGAGCGCGGCTCCATCCTCAATCCCAAGCTGCAGGGCGACAAGTACATCGAGGAGCACATCCACGAAGTACGCAAGAAGGAGATGGACGAGGCGCGCGAGATCCTCGGCGTCAAGCAGGAGTGGCTCGGCTTCGTCGACTCCGGCCTGCCCGAGGGCGACCCGCTGCCTCCGCTGCCGGAGGGCTGCTTCGCCCTGGAGGACGTCGACAAGGCGGCCGGTGAGCTGGTGAGGAAGATCCGTACCTTCCGTCCGCAGGTGATCACGACCTACGACGAGAACGGCGGGTACCCGCACCCCGACCACATCATGACGCACAAGATCTCGATGGTGGCGTTCGAGGGTGCGGCGGACACCGAGAAGTACCCGGAGTCGGAGTACGGCCCGGCGTACCAGCCGCTGAAGCTGTACTACAACCAGGGCTTCAACCGGCCGCGTACCGAGGCACTGCACAAGGCGCTGGTGGACCGTGACATGGAGTCCCCCTACGGGGAGTGGCTCAAGCGCTGGGACGAGTTCGGCCACAAGGACCGCACGCTGACCACGCACGTTCCGTGTGCCGACTACTTCGAGATCCGTGACAAGGCGCTGATCGCGCACGCCACGCAGATCGACCCCGACGGGGGCTGGTTCAGGGTGCCGCTGGAGCTTCAGAAGGAGGTCTGGCCGACCGAGGAGTACGAGCTCGCGAAGTCGCTCGCCGATACCTCCCTCCCCGAGGACGACCTCTTCGCGGGCGTCCGGGACAATGCCTGACATGAGCGCAAGCGCGAGCATGGCAATGACCCACCTCGTCACCCTCGCCAAGGAGATCGACGAGGACAAGGTGACCCCCGGCGTCCTCGGCTTCATCGTCTTCGCGGTGATGGCCCTGGCCGTCTGGGGCCTGATGAAGTCGATGAGCCGGCACATGGGCCGGGTCGACTTCAAGGAGGCCCCGGACCCGGCGGGGACCTCCGGCAGGGACACGGCGGAAACCGGCACGCCGGGCAGGACGTCCCAGGCCTGAGCGGCCGGCCCGCCGGGGAGAGCGACGAGGACCACCTGCTCCGCGGGCGCACCCGAGCGTGCGCCAGCGGTAGCGACCGGGCGTCCGCCCTCGGGTGGCAGGCCCGCCTGAGCGTGGGCCCGGGGGACTGAGCGTGCCTCCGCGGGTCGTCGCTGAGCGTGCGCGCCCTGGGTTGCAGCGTGCGCGGCCGCGGGGTCGGCGGCGCTGCCTGCTGAGCGTGCGCTCGTGGTCGGCAGGGCCGCCTGAGGGTGCGGCCGAGCGGGTCAGCGGGCCCGCCTGGTCCTCCCGGCCTCAGGACGGCGTAGCCACCGCCACCCCCATCACCTCGCGGGCGTGGCGGCCGGGGGTCATTCCCAGGCGCCAGGCCTGCCAGCCGGCCTCCAGTTCCACACCCCGTTCCAGCAGCAGCTGGTACGCCTCCACATAGTCGTCCAGCTTCTCGTCCCGTGCCGGATGGCCGGCCCGGGACAGCTGGGCCAGCTCCTCCTGCGCCACCGCCGTACCGACCTCCACACCACCGGGGGCGGCGTACGGCAGCAGGGTGCAGCGCAGGAAGCGGGCCCAGTCCTCACCGCGGCGGTCGCCGTACGACGCGAACAGGCCGACCGCCTCGTCGCACAGCGCCAGCGCCGCGGGAGTGCGCGCGTTGCCCGCGTCGACCACGGCCAGTTCGAGGCAGGTCCAGGCCTCGCCGTGGGCGACGCCGATGCGGTGGAAGTCGGCGCGGGCGTCGACCAGGAGCTGGCGGGCGAAACCCGAGTTGCGCAGCGAGCCCGTCTGGGCCGCGCGCTGGTCGCGGGTCGCCCGGGCCGAGTGGTGGCGGGCGCAGGCCAGGCCGTAGACGTCACGCATCCGCGAGAACATCGTGCGGGAGCGCTCCAGCTCGCGGACCGCCTGATCGAGTTCGCCCGCCTCCTCCAGCGACTGGCCAAGGTAGAAGAGGGTCCACGCCTCACCGCGCGCATCCTCGTTGTCGCGGTGCCGGGCCGCCGCCCGGCGCAGCTCCTCCACCGCCGGGAACGCGTCACCCGCCACCAGCCGGGCCCGGGCCAGCTGGGTCAGGGCCCACGCCTGGCCACGGGCGTCGCGCGTACGGCCGTACAGCTCCAGAGCCCGGCGCAGCTCCGCCTCGGCGCGCGGCACGTCACCGAGGCGCAGGTACAGCTGACCGAGCTGGAAGTGGGCCCAGGCCTCGCCGTGCAGGGACTCTCCGGCGCGGTGCAGCTCCAGGGAGCGGTTCAGCAGGTCGAAGGCCTCGGCGAGGTGCGCGCGATCGCGTTCCACCGCGGCCAGCGCGTGCATCGTCCAGGCCCGGTCCGTGGCCAGCGACGGCGCGGACTGCATGTCGAGGGCCTCCCGGAGCCGGGCCGCCGCCTCGGTGAGGTTGCCCTGGTGGTGCAGGGTGATACCGAGAGAGCACAGGGCGCGGGCAGCGCCCGCGTCGTGGTGCGCCTCCCGGTACAGGTCGACCACCGACGTCAGCGTCGAGCGCGCCTTGTCCAGCTCGCCCAGCTGGCGGGCCGCGATGCCGGTGCGCCACTGCACCGACCGGATCAGCAGGCCCTGGTCGACGGCCTGGGCCAGTTCGCTGATCTCGCCGAGGCGGTAGAGGTCGCCGCGCAGCAGGCAGTAGTCGCACAGCGCGCCCAGCAGGTTCAGCACGGCTCCCTGGTCGACGCCCTCCGCGTGCCGCAGCGCGGCCGTGATGAAGCTGGACTCGTCGTCCAGCCAGCGCAGCGCCTCGTCCAGCGAGGTGAAGCCGTGCGGGCCGAAGCGGTCGGAGCGGGTCGACATGTTGCCGTCGACCAGGCGCAGCACGGAGTCGGCGAGGTCGGCGTAGTTCACGATCAGCCGCTCCTGTGCCGCCGCCCGCTCGTTCGCCTCCTCCTCGTCCACCAGCCGCGCGTGCGCGAAGGCGCGGACGAGGTCGTGCAGGCGGTAGCGGCTGCCGCGGACGTGGTCGATCAGACCCGCCCGGGACAGCGCGACGAGATGCCGGGACGCCTCGGCCTCGTCGGTGGCGAGCAGGGACGCCGCCGCCGCGGCGCCGAGCGAGGCCCGGCCGACGAGGGCGAGGCGCCGCAGCAGCCGCCGGGCCGGTTCGTTCTGGTCGGTGTAGCGCAGCCACAGGGCCCGCTCGACCGGGTCCACGGGGCCGTACGCGCCGAGGTCGGACGCCAGTCGGCGGGGTGAGCGAGGGCCCAGCGAGGAGCCCGCGATGCGCAGCGCCAGCGGCAGACCACCGCACAACTGCCGGATCAGCCCGGCGGACTCGGCGTCGTACGGCCCCGTCTCGCCCTGCGCCGCCGCGCCCGTCAGCTCCTCCGCGCTCGCCGTGTCGAGCGGCTCGACGGCCAGCTGGTGCACCCACGCCGGGAGGTCGCCGGGCAGGTCGAGCGGCGCCCGCGCGGTGACCAGGACCAGGCTGTCGGACCGCTCGGGGATCAGCGCGCGCACCTGGCCGGGGTCCGAGGCGTCGTCGAGCACGACGGTGACGGGCACACCGGTCAGATGGTGGTGGTAGAGCTCACTCAGCCGCTTGACCTGCTGGTCCGCCGACGAACGCTCCCGGAACAGCAGTTGCTCGCGCGGCGCGCCCAGCCGGTTCAGCAGATGCAGCAGGGCCTCGCGGGTGGACAGTGGCGGCTCGTCCCGGCTGTCGCCGCGCAGATCGACGACGCACGCGCCGCGAAACTGGTCCTTCAGGTCGTGGGTGGCACGCACCGCGAGAGTGCTGCGGCCGCTGCCGGGCGCCCCGTGCAGCACGACCACCGTCGGCCGGGTCTGCGTACTGGCGCGCGCCGCCTGCACCCACTGCCGGATCCGCGCCATCTCCTGCCGCCGGCCCGCGAACGGACCCACCGGCTCCGGGAGCTGTCCGAACGACTGCTGCAGCACACTCCGCCCGCGCGCCGCCCCGCTCTTGTCCGCACCCAGCAGCTTGGGCCCGGGCTTCTTCGGACCGGTCGACGCGGCCAGCACCCGCTGCTGGTCGAGGAACGGACGGATACCGCGTACCTCCAGCGCCGTCAGCCACTGCAACCGCAGCTGTTCCGGCCCGCCCGGCTGGCCCACCGCACCGGCCCGGTGGTGCGCGGCCGGCAGATGTGAACCGGCCACCTTCAGCACGGTCGTCGCCGCGCCCACCACCCCGACGGTCACGCCCGCGCCGAGCGCCGTCGACGTCCCCGTACCGAACGCCAGATCGGCGACCACCGCCGCCACGGCGGCCACCCCCGCCACGACCAGCGGCGTACCGGCACCTTCACGCGCGTAGCGCTGCCCGAACGTCAGCCGGCCGGCCTCCGTCTCGTCCAGGGCCCGCGTGTAGGCCTCGTACTCCTCGGCGGCGGTCCGCGCCATCGCGTCCAGCTCCCCACGCGCCCGCGCCAGCAGCACCTTGCCGTCGCTACGGCCACCGGAGCGCCGAACCTCCTCCTCCACCGCCCGTACCAACAGCCGCTCGGCCTCCACCCGATGACCGTCCCGCATGTCCCGTCCCCCTCCGGCGCCAACTGCCATAGCTACGAGTGTCCTTGCGCGAGCCCGCGATGGCGAGAGGGCGGCGATCACCGGCCCGGGGAGATGGCGGCCGGCCGTTGCGACAGCTCTCCGCCCCGCTCGCCCCCACCTGCCCCCGGCCGGTCGTATCGGCAGCCTCCCGCGCCGTCGGGCAGGATGGAGGTATGCCGAACCGACTGGCGCACGAGACGTCCCCGTACCTCCTTCAGCACGCCGACAACCCCGTCGACTGGTGGCCCTGGTCGGAGCAGGCGTTCGAGGAGGCACGACGGCTCGACGTCCCCGTGCACCTGAGCGTCGGCTACTCGAGCTGTCACTGGTGCCATGTCCTCGCCAAGGAGAGCTTCGAGGACCAGGCCACCGCCGACTACCTCAACGAGCACTTCGTCAACATCAAGGTCGATCGTGAGGAGCGGCCCGACGTCGACGCCGTGTACATGGAGGCCCTGCAGGCGGCCACCGGGCAGGGCGGGTGGCCGATGACGGTGTTCCTGACGGCGGAGGGCGAGCCGTTCTACTTCGGGACGTACTTCCCGCCGGCGCCCCGGCACGGGATGCCCTCCTTCCGGCAGGTGCTGGAGGGGGTCGGCTCCGCGTGGCGGGACCGCCGTGCGGAGGTCACCGACGTGGCGGGGAAGATCGCGCGGGATCTCGCGGAGCGGGAGATCGGGTTCGGCGGCTCCGAGGCGCCCGGTGAGCAGGAGCTGGCGCAGGCGCTGCTCGGGCTGACCCGGGAGTACGACGCGCAGCGCGGTGGCTTCGGCGGGGCGCCGAAGTTCCCGCCGTCCATGGTCGTGGAGTTCCTGCTGCGCCATCACGCCCGGACGGGTGCCGAGGGCGCGTTGCAGATGGCGCAGGACACCTGTGAGCGGATGGCCCGGGGCGGGATCTACGACCAGCTCGGTGGCGGCTTCGCCCGGTACTCCGTCGACCGGGACTGGGTGGTGCCGCACTTCGAGAAGATGCTGTACGACAACGCCCTGCTGTGCCGGGTGTACGCCCATCTGTGGCGTGCGACGGGATCCGAGCCGGCCCGGCGGGTCGCGCTGGAGACCGCGGACTTCCTGGTCGCCGAACTCGGCACCGAACAGGGCGGTTTCGCCTCCGCGCTGGACGCGGACAGCGACGACGGGACGGGGAAGCACGTCGAGGGGGCGTACTACGTGTGGACGCCCGCGCAGTTGCGCGAGGTCCTCGGGGACGACGACGCCGAACTCGCCGTCCGGTACTTCGGGGTGACGGAGGAGGGCACGTTCGAGGAGGGCGCCTCGGTCCTGCAACTTCCGCAGTCCGACGGCGTGTTCGATGCGCAGAAGGTCGAGTCCGTCAGGCGGCGGCTGCTGGCGGCGCGTGCCGAGCGTCCGGCGCCGGGACGGGACGACAAGGTCGTCGCCGCCTGGAACGGCCTGGCGATCGCCGCCCTGGCCGAGACCGGCGCCTACTTCGACCGCCCCGACCTGGTGGAGGCCGCTGTCGCCGCCGCCGACCTGCTCGTCCGCGTCCACCTCGACGACCAGGCGCGCCTGGCGCGGACCAGCAAGGACGGCCGGGTCGGCGGCAGCGCGGGCGTCCTGGAGGACTACGCCGACGTGGCCGAGGGCTTTCTCGCGCTGGCGTCCGTCACCGGTGAGGGCGTCTGGCTCGAATTCGCCGGGCTGCTGCTCGACCACGTCCTTGTGCGGTTCAGGGACGAGAAGACGGGTGGCCTGTTCGACACCGCTGCCGACGCCGAGAAGCTGATCCGCCGTCCGCAGGACCCGACCGACAACGCCACCCCGTCCGGGTGGACCGCGGCCGCGGGCGCGCTGCTGAGCTATGCCGCCCAGACCGGCGCCGAGCCTCATCGCGCGGCCGCCGAGCAGGCGTTGGGTGTGGTGAAGGCGCTCGGGTCGCGGGTGCCGCGGTTCATCGGCTGGGGCCTCGCGGTCGCGGAGGCCTGGCTGGACGGGCCGCGTGAGGTCGCCGTCGTGGGTCCCGCGCTCGACGACGAGGCGACGAGGTCCCTGCACCGCACGGCACTTCTGGGCACCGCGCCGGGTGCGGTGGTCGCGTACGGCGTGCCGGGGAACGAGGAGTTCCCGTTGCTCGCCGACCGTCCGCTGGTCGGCGGTGAACCGACTGCGTACGTGTGTCGTAATTTCACCTGTGACGCGCCGACGACGGATCCGGAACGGCTGCGCGTGGCGCTGAAGGCCTGATCAGGCGCCGGTCGGGGCTGCGCAATTGGGCACGTGTTCGGACACGTCCCGCTAGGCGCCGCCCCGTTCCGAAACAAGCTATTTATCGGAACAGCTACCGCGCTTCACAGTTCCCCCCTACTCTCTCCACAGTGCCGCGGCGGACGAACTGCTCCGCCGCGCCTGGGGGGATTTTGAAGATCTGGGGGGATCTTTTGCTGACGTCTGTCTTCATCGCCGCCGTTTCGCTTGCCCTGTTCTGGATGGCGGCCTTCACTCTGTGGTGGCAGATGCACGCGTGGCGTACGCCCGAAGTGCTTGCCTCCACCCGTTTCAGCCGGCCGGACGGCGCCGAGCACGTGTCGTTCTCGCTGCTGCTTCCGGCGCGGCACGAGCAGGCCGTACTGGACCACACCATCCAGCGCCTGCTGGAGTCCACCCACACCGACTTCGAGATCATCGTCATCGTCGGGCACGACGACCCGGAGACCACCGAGGTGGCCCGGCGGGCGGAGGCCCGTGACCCGCGCGTGCGGGTCGTCGTCGACACCCACGAGAAGAAGAACAAGCCGAAGGCCATGAACACGGCGCTGCCGCACTGCCGCGGCAATGTCGTAGGGGTCTTCGACGCCGAGGATCAGGTGCACCCCCAACTGCTCGCCCATGTCGACCACGCGTTCCGGTCCACCGGCGCGGACGTGGTCCAGGGCGGGGTGCAGCTGATCAACTTCCACTCCAGCTGGTACAGCCTGCGCAACTGCCTGGAGTACTTCTTCTGGTTCCGCTCCAGGCTTCATCTGCACGCCCAGAAGGGGTTCATCCCGCTCGGCGGCAACACGGTCTTCGTCCGCACCGAGGTGCTGCGCGAGGCCGACGGCTGGGACCCCAACTGCCTGGCCGAGGACTGCGATCTGGGCGTGCGGCTGTCCAGCGTCGGCAAGAAGGTCGTCGTCGCCTACGACTCCGACATGGTCACCCGTGAGGAGACCCCCGGCAGTCTGATGTCCCTGCTCAAGCAGCGCACCCGCTGGAACCAGGGCTTCCTCCAGGTCTACCGGAAGAAGGACTGGAAGCAGCTGCCCGGCTTCCGTCAGCGGCTGCTCGCCCGCTACACCCTGATGACGCCGTACCTCCAGGCGATCTCCGGCGTGATCATTCCGCTCAACGTGGCCATCGCCCTCTTCCTCGACGTGCCGGTCGGCGTCGCCTTCATCACCTTCCTGCCGGCCGTCACCGCGCTCGTCACCTTCGTGTTCGAGCTCGTCGGGCTGCACGACTTCGGCAAGCAGTACGGGCTCCGGGTCCGTCTGGTGCACTACCTGAAGCTGATCATCGGCGGGCCCTTCTACCAGGTGCTCCTCGCCGGAGCCGCTGTCCGCGCAGTGTGGCGTGAACAACGCGGCCGTAACGACTGGGAGTTGACCAGCCACGTCGGCGCACATCTCGCGCACGTGAACCGAGAGGACGTTCCTGCGTGACCTCCACACTTCCCGCGGCGACCGGAGTCAAGGTCCCCGCGCAGCGGACAGCTGTGCCCAGATCCGGTGCGACACACCGGGCAAAGCCACCCAAGAGACTCCGTTCCTCCCGCCTCGACCTCATCGTGTGCGGTCTGCTGCTCGTGGCGATCCTGGTCGTGCAGGGCTGGAACATCGCCGACTACCCGACCCTCAGCGACGACGAGGGCACCTACCTCGCGCAGGCCTGGGCCGTGCAGGAGGGCCGGGGCCTGGCCCACTACACCTACTGGTACGACCACCCCCCGTTCGGCTGGATCCAGATCGCCGTGCTGACCTGGATTCCCGCGTACTTCGCGCCCGAGTCGATGACCGTCGGCTCGATGCGCGTCATGATGCTGCTGATCAGCGCGATCAGCGCGGTCCTCGTGTACGTCCTCGCGCGCCGCCTGTCGCTGCCCCGCTGGGCGGCCGGGCTCGCGATGGCGCTGTTCGGGCTCTCCCCGCTGTCGGTGGTCCTGCAGCGCGAAATCTTCCTGGACAACATCGCCGTGATGTGGACGCTGCTCGCGTTCACCCTCGCCGCGTCCCCGAGCCGTCATCTGTGGCACCACTTCGGGGCGGGCATGGCGGCCGCGGCCGCGGTGCTCACCAAGGAGACGATGCTGCTCGTGCTGCCGGCCGTGCTGATCACCATGTGGCGGCACAGCCATCGCGACACCCGCAAGTTCGCGATCACCGGCGCGATCACCGCGTGTGTGCTGCTGGGGATCTCGTACCCCCTCTTCGCGCTGCTGAAGGGCGAGTTGCTGCCGGGCAGTGGGCATGTCTCGCTGTGGGACGGCATCGTCTACCAGATGAGCCGCCCCGGCTCCGGGTTCATCCTCGAACCCGGCACCGGCTCCTACGGCGTGCTCCAGTCCTGGCTGTACTACGACCGCGTGCTGCCTCTCGGCGGGCTCGCCGGCGCGCTGCTGCTCCTGGCCACGTGGCGCTGGTCGGTGACCGCGCGGGCGCTCGCCGGGCCCGCGCTGGCCGTGGCGATCCTCGCCGGCATGGCGCTGCGGCCGGGCTATCTGCCGGCCATGTACATCATCCAGGCGCTGCCGTTCCTCGCCCTGGTGCTCGCCGGGGGCACGGCTTCCGTCGCCCACGCGGTGCTGCGGCGGTGGCGCCGGGCGGGCGAGACGAAGTACCTGACGGGTGGGCGGTACGCGCTCGCCGTCGTTCTCGCGCTCGCCGCGGGCGCGTACGTCGTACCGCGCTGGTACGAAGGCGACCGCACCGCCATGACCGCCGACGCCAACGCCCCCTACCGGGCCGCCTCCAAGTGGCTGGCCGCCGAGGTCGAGGACCCCGAGGACACCCGCGTCCTCGTCGACGACGCCCTCTGGCTGGACCTCGTGCACCAGGGCTACCGGCCCGGGCTCGGCGTCATCTGGTTCTACAAGGCCGACCTCGACCCGGCCGTCACCAAGACCATGCCGAACGGCTGGCGCGATCTCGACTACGTGGTCGCCTCGCCGACGGTACGCCGCGACGCGGTCGACCTGCCGAACGTCAAGGCCGCGATGGACCACTCGACGCCGGTCGCCGTGTTCGGCGCCGGTGAGGACCGGATCGAGATCCGGCGGATCCAGGGTGCCGGGACGGGAGGCGACCGATGAGCCACGAGTCAGTGGTCCCCGGCGAGCTCGGGGATCCGGCGGCGTACGCCGCCGAGGTGCCCGAGCCGGGCGCCGTCACCATCGTCGTACCGACCTTCAACGAGTCCGCCAACATCCGTGAACTGCTGCACCAGATCACCGAGTCGGTGCCGTCCCGGCTGCCCTGCGAGGTCGTGTTCGTGGACGACTCCACGGACGACACCCCGGAGGTGATCCACAAGGCCGCCCAGGACTGTCCCTTTCCGGTGACCGTGCTGCACCGCGAGGAGCCCGTGGGCGGGCTCGGCGGTGCGGTGGTCGAGGGCATGAAGGCGGCCGGGTCCGACTGGATCGTCGTCATGGACGGCGACTGCCAGCATCCGCCCTCACTGGTGCCGGAGCTGGTCGCGACGGGGGAGCGGGCGAACGCCGGACTGGTCGTCGCCTCCCGCTACATCAAGGGAGGCAGCCGCGCCGGACTCGCCGGCAGCTACCGCGTGGCCGTCTCACGGGTGGCGACCTGGCTGACGAAGTCGCTGTTCCCGCGCAGGCTGCACGGCATCAGCGACCCGATGAGCGGATTCTTCGCCATCCGCCGCAGCGCGGTCACCGCCGACGTCCTCCAGCCGCTCGGCTACAAGATCCTCCTCGAACTCGCGGTGCGCAGCCGCCCCCGTGGGGTCACCGAGGTCCCGTTCGTCTTTCAGGACCGCTTCGCCGGGGAGTCCAAGTCGACCGCGCAGGAGGGGATGCGCTTCCTGCGGCACCTGGTCGGGCTGCGCACGGCCTCCCCGCTCGCCCGCATGATCGTCTTCGGGCTGATCGGGCTGACCGGCTTCGTGCCGAACCTCGCCGGACTGTGGGCGCTCACCGCGGCCGGGATGCACTACCTGCCCGCCGAGATTCTCGCCAACCAGCTCGGCGTGGCCTGGAACTTCCTGCTCATCGAGAAGCTGCTGTTCCGTGAGCGGCGGCAGTTCCGGCACTGGGCCGACCGCACGGCGCGGTTCGCCCTGCTCGCCAACGCCGACCTGCTGGTACGTATCCCGCTGATCGCGCTGCTGGTCGCCACGTTCGGGATGGGCGCGCTCCCTGCCACCGCGCTGGCGCTCGTCATCACCTTCGTCCTGCGCTTCGTGGGGACCGAAGCGCTGGTGTATCTCCCGCGCCGTCCAGGCCGCCACGGAAAACGGAGCCGCACAGCAAGGAGCACCACATGAGATCAAGACGCAGAACCGCACTGCTGGCCGTCGCGGGCCTCACCGGCGGGCTGCTTCTGACGGCACCCCAGCCCGCGTCCGCCGCCAACCTCATCAAGAACCCCGGCTTCGAGACGGCGGGCACCGTCGACATGCCGTACTGCTGGTCGAAGTCGGGCTGGGGCGACAACGACTTCGCCTTCGAGACGGTGGCCGACGCCCACACCGGCAGCAAGGCCATGAAGGTCACGCTCACGCGGCGGGTCGAGGGCGACCGCAAGGCCCTGATCACCGAGTCCGCCACCTGCGCGCCGGTCGTCACGCCGGGCAAGCAGTACGACCTGGGCCTCTGGTACAAGTCGACCACGCCGGACGCCAACATCACGCTGTTCCGGCACGACGCCACCGCCGGCTGGCAGTACTGGACCGACCTGAAGACGCTGGAGATGGCGGGCCCCTGGACCGAGGCCACGGTGCGTACGCCGGAGGTCCCGGCGGGCACGGACCGGATCTCCTGGGGTGTCTCCGTCTACGGCACCGGCTCCGTGACCACCGACGACTACACGATGGAGCAGGTCGCCGAGCCGGTCCCGGAGCCGGAGTGCACGGGCACGCCGCAGGAGTGCGCCAACGGCAGGTGGGAGGTGCTGCCGGTGCAGAACCCGGTGCGCTCGATGCACTCCGTGGTGCTGCACAACGGCAAGGTGCTGCTGATCGCGGGCTCCGGCAACGACACCGACATGTTCGAGGCGGGCACGTTCACCTCCGCGGTCTACGACCCGCAGACCGGCAACTACAAGGTCGTGCCCACGCCGGACGACATGTTCTGCGCCGGTCACGTGCAGTTGTCCGACGGCCGGGTGCTGATCATGAGCGGCAACAAGGGCTACCCGTCGGCGGACGGCACGGTCGGCTACCAGGGGTACAAGGACTCGTACATCTTCGACCCCGCGACCGAGTCGTACATCAAGACGAACGACATGAACGACGGGCACTGGTACCCGTCGGCGACGATCCTCGGCAACGGTGACGTCATCTCCTTCGGCGGGCTGCGGGAGGACTCGACCGGCTCGGTGACCGCCGAGCTGTGGTCCGACGACGAGCAGCAGTGGCAGCCGCTGTGGAAGGTCAACCAGACCTGGTCCTACTGGGGTCTGTACCCGTCGATGATCCTGATGCAGGACGGCCGCCTCTTCTACTCGGGCAGCCATGTCTTCGGCAACAACATCCCCGGCACCGGCTCCGCGATCTACGACTACGGCGCCAACACCGTCACCCAGGTGCCCGGCCTGCAGAACAAGGACGAGCGGGACCAGTCGGCGAGCGTGCTGCTGCCCCCGGCGCAGGACCAGAAGGTGCTCACCCTGGGCGGCGGCAACATCGACTCCAACCCGGTGGCGAACCGGCTGACCGACGTCATCGACCTCAAGCAGCCGAACCCGGCGTACGTCGCCGGCCCGCCCATCCCGCAGGGCACCGTCGACCTCGGCAACGGGCCCGTCCCGCAGACGGGCAACCAGGGCAAGATGTACGTCTCCGCGGTGCTGCTGCCGGACGGCAAGGTCCTGGAGACCGGCGGCGCGCTGCACAACCGTGCCAACCCGGTCTTCGAGACGTCGATCTACGACCCGGCCACCAACACGTTCGACCCGGTGGCCGCCGACCCCGAGGCCCGCGGCTACCACTCCTCGGCGTTCCTGCTGCCCGACGGCCGGGTGATGACCACCGGCGACAACCCGGGCAACGGCACCTGGAACCACAACGTGTCCATCTACACCCCGCCGTACCTGCTCAACGGCGAGCGCCCGTCGATCACTTCGGTGATCGACACCCAGTGGACCTACGGCGACACCCAGCGCATCACGGTCGACCGGCCCATCGCCAAGGCCGAGCTGATCCGCCCGGCGGCGGTGACGCACTCGTCCGACCCGAACCAGCGGTTCGTGGACCTGCCGCTGAGCGTGGACGGCGACAACATCGACCTCAACGTGACGAGCAACCCCAACATGGCTCCGCCCGGCTGGTACATGCTCTTCGCGGTCGACGCGAACGGCGTGCCGTCGGTCGCCAAGTGGGTGCACCTGTCGGGCCCGCAGGCCATGAGGGCGACGGACGCCTCCGCGCACGTGCACTCCTTTGCTGACGACCTGTCCGGCAAGGTGACCAGGCCCGGCAAGAAGCGGGCCTCGCAGAAGGTCCCCGCCACGGTCGCCGGCTGCGACCGCCACTACGGCTCCGCGAACGTCTGCGTGCCGACCGCCTTCCCGGCGGAGGTGAAGAGGACCACGGTGGCCCGCTGCACCTGGCTGAAGCAGCACGACTACGGCCGGCTGAAGGTCAACGGAAAGGACGACCCGCTGCGCCTCGACCCCGACCGGGACGGCGTGGCCTGCGGAAAGGGTGATGTGCGCCGGCGCTAGCCGCGGCTCGGGAACTCGGTGAGGGCGCGCTCCACGATGGCCACCAGCTGCTCGTGGTGCGCGCCCTTCCAGTACGCCCGCCCGCACTCGCGGCACTGCGCGAAGACGTCGTACGACCGGTGCGTTCCGCCCTTGAGCTGCTCGGCCACCTCTTGCTTGGTGGCCTCCCGCAGCAGGCCGTTGCAGGCGGTGCACCGGGTCCAGGGGCGCAGCTCGGGGGAGAACCGGTCGAGGATGTCGCGGAGTTGGTCCTCGGGGCTGGTGCTGTACACGTAGGCGCCGGCCCACAGCTCGCGGCGGCGCAGCAGGCCGCGGTCGCGGCTGAGCATGACGCGGCGTTCGGCTGCCGAGCGGGCGGCGAGCGCCGGGTCGCCGATGTCCGTGGACTCGTAGGCCGTGTCGACTCCGAGCAGGCGCAGCCGGCGGGCGAGGGTGCCGAGGTGGACGTCGAGGAGGAACCGCAGCGGGGCGCCCGCGATCTGCTGCGGGCGCCGGACGGCGCGGACGGTGACCGTCTCGCCGTCCTTCGGGACGTGGGCCGGCGGCACTGTGCGGCCGTCGACGACGAGCGCGCCCACCTCGGTGAGCGGGACGCCGAGCGACTCGACGACATGGCCGAGCGTCGAGACCCCGTCCGTGCTGACCGGGGTGGCGCCGCGGCGCCGGCCGTTCGGTACGAACAAGCGCAGTCCGGCGGCGAATTCGACGTGGATCTCGGGTCGGTTCACCTGATCAGCATCCCACGGGAGGAAGCGCCTGCCTCAGGGGTTTTCGGCGCCGAGGTCCGGGTCGTAGACGGCCAGGGCGCGATCGGCCAGATCGGCCGGGTCGTCGCGGAAGCCGGTGCGCGCCCAGTACTGGGCCACCTCCGTCAGGGCGGCGAGCAGGGAGGTCGTCAGGACACGCACCTCCAGGCTCTCCGGGTCCCGTCCGGCGCGCTCGCCGATGGCGGCGCCGAGCAGGTGCCCCGTCCCCGCCAGGTTCTCCAGCATCCGGGAGCGCACCGCGGGGACCTCCGCCATCAGCCGGCAGCGCAGCCGGGTGACCTCGGGCCGCTCGCCGATGCCGTGGTCGATCGCTCGGCGCAGGACATTCCGCAGGGAGTCCAGCCAGGGCTCGTCCGCCGGGCGGGCCCGGAACTGCGCCAGTAGCAGGGGGCAGAGCTCGTCCGTGAGGACGATGTCCTCCTTGGCGGGGAAGTAGCGCAGGACGGTCGACGGCGACACCTCGGCGCGGTCGGCGATCTGCTCGATCGTCGTGGCGTCGTACCCCCGCTCCTCGATCAGTTCGTACGTCGCGGAGCGGATCGCCTCGCGGGTCCTGATCTTCTTCCGCTCCCGGAGTCCCGGCCGGGAGCGTTCGGCGGGGCTGATGGGGTGAGCTGCCATCATGGGGGTCATTGTCCGCCGTCGGGGCAGCCCCATCAAATGACATCGGCTTGAAATGGCAGCGACTGCCAGAGGGCAGTCGCTGTCACATGCTGGGCTCAGGGATCCGGACCGCCTACGAGTGCTGGTAGGCCACTAGCGAGATCCCCACGTAGTGCACGACGAAGGCCGCCAGCGTGAGCGAGTGGAACACCTCGTGGAAGCCGAACCAGCGGGGTGAGGGGTTCGGCCGCTTGAAGCCGTAGACGACGCCGCCCGCGCTGTAGAGCAGGCCGCCGACGATGACGAGGACCAGGACGGCGATACCGCCGGTGCGCATGAAGTCGGGCAGGAAGAAGACCGCCGCCCAGCCCATCGCGATGTAGCAGGGCGTGTAGAGCCAGCGCGGGGCGCCGACCCAGAAGACGCGGAAGACGATGCCCGCGAGCGCCGCGGCCCAGATGCCCCACAGCAGCCAGCGTCCCTTGCTGCCCGGCAGGAGCAGCAGGGTCAGCGGGGTGTAGGTGCCGGCGATGATCAGGAAGATGTTGGAGTGGTCCAGGCGGCGCAGTACGCCGTCCATCCGCGGGCTCCACGTGCCCCGGTGGTAGAGGGCGCTCACGCCGAACAGCAGGCAGGCCGTGAAGGCGTAGATCCCGCAGGCGACGCGGCCGCGCGGCGAGTCCGCGAGGGCGGTCAGTGTCAGGCCCGCGACCACCACCGCCGGGAACATGCCGAGGTGCAGCCAGCCGCGGAGCTTGGGCTTGATCGGATGCGGCAGGGAGAGCGCTTCGGAGATCCGGTCGGCGACCGGCTTGTCCGAGGGCGTGTCGGAGGCGGACGGAGTCATGGCTCGCATCGTACCTACGGAACCGTAGGTTACGAATCGGGTCACCCACGGGAGTGGCCATCATCTCACGGCAGTTGGATTCCGCACCCCTCAAGGGTCGGTCATCCGAACTCAACGTGCGCGTAAAGAAACGAGAGGGAACATGGAGGTGGTGGCGTTCCTCACGCCGCTCAGGTGGGCGGCCCTCTGGACAAATGGGCGGACACCTCGGATGATCAAATGAGTGCGGTCGGCACCGGATGAGCGCCAAAGGGAGTAAGCGAAGCATCCGGGTCGCGGCCCCCACGGGGCAGACAGACAAAAAAATCCCTCATTTAGGAGCGATCGTGGCGCGCGACATCGCGGCTCCCCCCGTCATCCCGACCAACCACCAGGAACTGATCTCCTGGGTGAACGAGATCGCCGAACTGACCGAGCCGGACAGCGTGGTCTGGTGTGACGGATCCGAGGCCGAGTACGAGCGCCTGTGCGGGGAGCTCGTCGAGAAGGGCACCTTCCGCAAACTCGACCCGATCAAGCGCCCCAACTCCTACTACGCGGCCTCCGACCCGACGGACGTCGCCCGCGTCGAGGACCGGACCTTCATCTGCCCCGAGAAGGAGGAGGACGCCGGCCCGACCAACCACTGGAAGGACCCCGCCGAGATGCGGGAGATCTTCGCCGGTGACAAGGGCGTCTTCCGCGGCTCGATGCGCGGCCGGACGATGTACGTCGTCCCGTTCTGCATGGGCCCGCTCGGTTCCGACCTGTCCGCGATCGGCGTCGAGATCACCGACTCCGCCTACGTGGCCGTCTCCATGCGCACCATGACCCGCATGGGACAGCCCGTCCTGGACGAGCTCGGCTCCGACGGCTTCTTCGTGCGTGCCGTGCACACGCTCGGAGCGCCGCTGGAGGCCGGCGAGCAGGACGTGCCCTGGCCGTGCAACAGCACCAAGTACATCTCCCACTTCCCGGAGTCCCGCGAGATCTGGTCCTACGGCTCCGGCTACGGCGGCAACGCCCTGCTCGGCAAGAAGTGCTACGCCCTGCGCATCGCCTCCGTGATGGCCCGTGACGAGGGCTGGCTGGCCGAGCACATGCTGGTCCTCAAGCTCACCCCGCCCCCCTTTGCTTCCGGCCGGGCTGAGCCCAAGTACGTCGCCGCCGCCTTCCCGTCCGCCTGCGGCAAGACCAACCTCGCCATGCTGGAGCCCACGATCTCCGGCTGGACGGTCGAGACGATCGGCGACGACATCGCCTGGATGCGCTTCGGCGAGGACGGGCGGCTGTACGCCATCAACCCCGAGGCCGGCTTCTTCGGCGTCGCGCCCGGCACCGGTGAGCACACCAACGCCAACGCGATGAAGACGCTGTGGGGCAACTCCGTCTTCACCAACGTCGCCCTCACCGACGACAACGACGTCTGGTGGGAGGGCATGACGGAGGAGACCCCGGCCCACCTGACGGACTGGAAGGGCAACGACTGGACGCCGGAGTCCGGCACGCCCGCCGCCCACCCCAACGCCCGCTTCACGGTCCCGGCCGCGCAGTGCCCGATCATCGCGCCCGAGTGGGAGGACCCCAAGGGCGTGCCGATCTCCGCGATCCTCTTCGGCGGGCGCCGCGCCACCGCCGTACCGCTGGTGACGGAGTCCTTCGACTGGAACCACGGCGTCTTCCTGGGTGCCAACGTGGCCAGTGAGAAGACCGCCGCCGCCGAGGGCAAGGTGGGCGAGCTGCGCCGCGACCCGTTCGCGATGCTGCCGTTCTGCGGCTACAACATGGGCGACTACATGGGCCACTGGATCAATGTCGCCAAGGACAAGGACCAGGCGAAGCTCCCGAAGATCTACTACGTCAACTGGTTCCGCAAGAACGACGAGGGCAAGTTCGTCTGGCCCGGCTTCGGTGAGAACAGCCGCGTCCTGAAGTGGATCGTGGAGCGCCTGGAGGGCAGGGCCGAGGGCGTCGAGACGCCGATCGGCGTCCTGCCGACCAGGGCCGCCCTGGACACCGACGGCCTGGACATGGCCGACGAGGACCTGGACTTCCTGCTCACCGTGGACAAGGAAGTGTGGCGCGAGGAGGCCGGGCTCGTCCCCGACCACCTGAACACCTTCGGCGACCACACGCCGAAGGAGCTGTGGGACGAGTACCGGGCGCTGGTGCAGCGGCTGGGCTGAGCGCCCCCAAGGACGCCGCGGCCGGCTCCGATCGTGCCCTGACCAGCAATATCGTCACGGCCGACCGCGGTGACAGGTGTGAAGGCCGCGCACAACGGGGTGCGCGGCCTTCGCCGTTGGCTGTCACGGCCCCCTGTTAGTTGGGGGTGACGGGGTCGGTACTGGCGATGTAGAGCGTGCCGCTCAACTCCCCATACTCGCTAGCCCCCTTGAGCTGCTGCCAGGTGCGATCGTCCCGGGCGGCGTCGAGATAGGCGCCCATCTTCAGCGTGCCGCGGTGGGGCTCGTCGAGCGTGGCCAGCCCGTTGGCCCGGAGCACCTCGGCGGCGCCTCGGTGGGCGACGACGACGAGGGGCGAGTAGAAGGGGCGCGGCAGCGGCTGCTGCGCCCTGTACTTGGCGGCGAGCGAGTCGGCGGGCGCCTTGCTGGACGGGAAGGCGAAGTCGTAGCCCTTGAGGTCCAGCTCCTCCATGGCCCACGAACCGGACGGCTCCGCCTTCACGGTGTAGCCCTTGGCGGCAAGGGCGTCCACCACCTGGGGATCGGCGAAGAACTCCGCCTTCTCCGACCCGACCACGCCACGCACGGTCTTCGTTGCCGTGCCCTGGTCCCCGTTGTCCCGGCCCGCCACGACAGCGGCCACCACGCCGCCGATCAGCAACACCGCGAGGACAATCCCTGAGATTCGTCTCACGCCGGGGAGCGTGCTCCCGGAACCCGACGTTCCCCGGCGTCCAGGGTGAACGACGGGTGACTTACCAGTCCCGGCACGGCAACGCCGTGAGGGGGCGCCGGGAACTGTGCGACAAGCCACCCAGTCCGGAAGGCCGCAGGACGTCAAGGCGTCCTACGGCGAACAGCGTCGGCGAAGGCCGACGCTGTGTGTGGCACCCGGTCCGCGCGTCGCTGCGGGTGCACGCGGACCGGGGCCGGTCGAGGGCCCGGAAGGGCTCAGTGGGCGGCTAGCTCGCGAGGTTCGAGCACGGCCGCGTGCGCGTCCATCCGCTCGGCCGTGAGGATCGCCACCGCCGTGTCCGCCCGGGACGCGGCGACCACCAGCGCCCGGCCGGCGAGGGTGTGGGCGCGCCGGTGCAGTGCGGCGAGATGCGGCTCGGCGGTCGCCGTCGCCGTCGTGCGGGCCGGCGTACTGCCTCCCCGCAGGCGGGCCACCTGCTCCGCGAGCCGTACCGCAGCGGTGTCCAGGTCGGCCGAAGGGGCCAGCGCGCGCAACTCGTCGGTGACGGCGAGCAGTGCGGCGAGGTGCCCGGCGAGCTGGATGTCCAGCTCTTCCTCACGAGACCGGTGAGGGAAGTCGGAGGGGGCGTCGGCCATCGTGTGGACCGACTTGGCGCGGATCGGTTCGTACATGGGATGGCCTCCTGTGCTTGGCAGAAGCCATCCTACCTTGGATTTCGTCTAAAGTTGAGCTCGTTCACAAATGAGGCGGCCGCGTATCCGCAGCGTGAGCGTCAGGGCTGGCTGTAGCCGTCCAGGAACCTGCCGATCCGGTCGATCGCGTCCCGCAGGTCCACGACCGTGGGCAGCGTGACGACCCGGAAGTGATCCGGTTCCGGCCAGTTGAAACCCGTGCCGTGCACGACCATGATCTTCTCGCGCCGGAGCAGGTCCAACACCATCCGGCGGTCGTCCTTGACCTTGAAGATCTTGGGGTCGAGGCGGGGGAAGAGGTACAGGGCGCCCTTGGGGCGCACACACGTCACGCCCGGGATCTGCGTCAGCATCTCGTGGGCGACCTCCATCTGCTCCCGCAGACGGCCGCCCGGCAGCACCAGGTCGTTGACCGACTGGCGTCCGCTCAGTGCGGCGACCACGCCGTGCTGGCCCGGCATGTTCGCGCACAGGCGCATGTTCGCCAGGATCGTCAGACCCTCGATGTAGGAGTCCGCGTGCGCGCGGGGGCCGGAGATCGACATCCAGCCGACCCGGTAGCCGGCCACCCGGTACGCCTTCGACATGCCGTTGAAGGTGAGGGTGAGCAGGTCGGGGGCGACCGCGGCCGTCGGGAAGTGCGTGGCGTCGTCGTAAAGGATCTTGTCGTAGATCTCGTCCGAGCAGACCAGCAGGTTGTGGCGGCGGGCGATGTCGGTCAGGCCCTTGAGCACCGCCTGGTCGTAGACCGCGCCGGTCGGGTTGTTCGGGTTGATGATCACGATCGCCTTGGTGCGGTCGCTGACCTTGCGCTCGACGTCGGCGAGGTCCGGCATCCAGTCGGACTGCTCGTCGCAGCGGTAGTGGACGGCGGTACCGCCGGACAGCGACACGGCGGCCGTCCACAGCGGGTAGTCCGGCGCCGGTACGAGGACCTCGTCGCCGTCGTCCAGGAGGCCCTGCATGGCCATGGTGATCAGCTCGGAGACGCCGTTGCCGATGAAGACGTGCTCGACGTCCGTCTCGATGCCGAGGGTCTGGTTGTGCATGACGACCGCCCGGCGCGCGGCGAGCAGGCCCTTGGCGTCGCCGTAGCCATGGGCCGACGAGACGTTGCGGAGGATGTCCTCCAGGATCTCCGGCGGGCATTCGAAGCCGAAGGCGGCCGGGTTGCCGGTGTTCAGCTTCAGGATGCGGTGGCCTGCCGCCTCCAGGCGCATCGCCTCTTCGAGTACCGGCCCCCGGATCTCGTAACAGACGTTGGCGAGCTTCGTCGACTGGATCACCTGCATGTCTGGGAGCTTACGGCCGCGTAACGCGTCACGGCTCGTGCTTTCCGCCACATGAGACGAAAGGGATGGACGCCTCCTTGTTCCTTCACTCTTCCGTGTTGAAAATGGGCATGGCAAGGCAGGGTGATCGCGTACTCGACGATGACCGACACGGACGTCTCCGTCGGAGACGACGCTGCTCGCCGCCTGCTTCGGCATCGACGACAAGCTGGACCCTTACGCGGGCGGGTGCGCCCTGCCCGAGCCGTGACTCAGCCGAGGGCGGGCGTCCGGCGGACGGCCCGCCCCGCCAGCACGTCCGTCCGCCGGCCGTCCTCGATCACGAAACGGCCGTCGACCAGCACGTGCGGGATACCCGTCGGGAGCTTGCGCGGCTGGTCGAAGGTGGAGCCCGCCGCGACCGTGACCGCGTCGAAGAGCACCAGGTCGGCCCGGTACCCCTCGCGGACCACACCCCGGTCGGGCAGCCGCAGCCGAGCCGCCGGGCGCCCCGTCAGCCGGGCCACGCACTCCTCCAGCGACAGGACCCCCAGCTCCCGCACATACCTGCCGAGGTAGTGCGGGAACGTGCCGTACGCGCGCGGGTGCGGCTTGGCGCCCTGGAGGATGCCGTCCGAGCCGCCCGTGTGCACCCGGTGCCGCATGATCGCCTGGACGTTCTCCTCGTGGCCGACGTGCTGGAGGATCGTCGGCCCGAGCCGGTCCTCGACCAGCAGCCGGCGCGCGATGACCCAGGGGGCCTCGCCGCGCAGGGCCGCCGAGTCCTCGACGGTACGGCCGACATACGCCTCCAGGGCCGGGTCGGTCACCCCGGAGATCTCGATCGTCTCCCACTCGACCGGTACGCCGTGACAGCCGTCCGCGCCGACGACCTCCAGGTCGTGGCGGATCCGCTCGGCCGTCGCGTCGTCCGTCAGCCGTCGCAGGATCGCGTCCGGCCCGCCCTCGCTCGCCCAGCTCGGCAGCAGCGCCACCAGCGTCGTGCAGCCGGGGGTGTAGGGATAGGTGTCCAGGCTGATGTCCGCACCGGCGGCGAGCGCGTCGTCCAGCAGGGACAGCAGCTCGGGCGCGCGGCCCTTGTTGACGCCGAAGTTCATGGTGGCGTGGGCGAGGTGCAGCGGACAGCCGGCCTCCCGGGTCAGGGCGACCATCTCCTCGTACGCCTGAAGGGCCCCGGCCCCGTAGGAGCGGTGGTGCGGGCAGTAGTAGCCGCCGTACTCCGCCACCACCCGGCACAGCTCGGTCAGTTCGGCGTCCGCGGCGTACATGCCGGGCGTGTAGGTGAGCCCGGACGACATGCCGACCGCGCCCTGCTCCAGGCCCTCCGCCACGAGCCGGCGCATCCGGTCCAGCTCCTTGGGCGTGGCCTCCCGGTCCTCCCAGCCGACGGCCAGCGCGCGGACCGTGCCCTGGGGGATCAGATAGGCCGCGTTGACCGCGATGCCCCGGTCCAGCCGGTCCAGGTACTCGCCGACCGAGCGCCAGTCGAAGTCGATGTCGTCGCCGTGTCCGTTCCAGCCGGTGATGGCGCGGCGGACCTCGGCGAGCGTGCGGTCGTCGACGGGGGCGTACGACAGCCCGTCCTGCCCGATCACTTCGAGGGTCACGCCCTGTGCGGCCTTCGCGCTGTGGTCGGGGTCGCGCAGCAGGGCGAGGTCGCTGTGGGCGTGCATGTCGACGAAGCCGGGGGACAGGACGAGGCCCTCCGCGTCCAACTCCCTGGTCGCGGTGGGGCGCTGGCAGCCCGCCGCCGCCGCTTCCTTGACGATCGAGACGATCCGGCCGTCGTCCACCACCACATCGGCGCGATACGCGGGTGCGCCGGTGCCGTCGACGACGTCCGCGTCACGGATGACGAGGTCTGCCATGCCGGGCCTCCTAGAAGAACGTGCGGACGTAGTCGACGACCGTGCCGTCGGCCTCGGCCACCGGGATCAGCTGCCACTTGTCGAACGACGTGCACGGATGGGACAGCCCCATGCCCAGCCAGTCACCGACGCGCAGGTCCGTCTCCGGGGCGGTGCGCAGCCAGGCGTGCTGGTCGGACAGTGCGGTGACCTCCACGCCGGTCGCCGGGCGCTCGGTGCCGTCCCGGCGGACGACCTGCGCGAAGGGCAGGTCCAGGTCGTAGGCCGCGTCCCGCTTGCCGGCGTTGACGAAGGCCTGCTCCGCCGACGGTCGCGACACCACCTGTGCCCACAGCCGGAACGCGGGCTCCAGGGCGCCCTCCCGCGAGATCCGGTTGAAGGGGGTCAGCTTGCGGTAGTGGCCGTCGTCGTGCGAGACGTACGCGCCGGAACGCAGCAGCTTCAGTACCGGTGCGCTGAGGCCGGGGATCTCCGCGAACACGTCCGCCACCGCGTCGAACCACGCGCTGCCGCCCGCGCTGACCACAATCTCGTCCAGCCCCTGGAAGCGTCCCGCCTTGTCGAAGTCCGCGGCCAGCGCCACCAGCCGGCGCAGCCACGCGTGCACCCGCTCGGGGTTCGCGTCCGGCACCTCGCCCTCGTAGCCCGCGACGCCGACCAGACGCAGGGCCGGTGCGGCCGCCACCGCGTCGGCGACCTCGGCGCACTCCGCCTCGGTGCGCACGCCGGTGCGGGCGCCGTCACCGGCGGCCAGCTCGACGACGACGTCCACGGGGCGTCGCGTGCCGCGCAGTGCCGCGTCCATCAGCTCGACGCCGCGTACGGAGTCGACGTAACAGACGAAGGCGAAGGAAGGGTCGCCGGTCAGCTCGGCGGCGATCCAGCGCAGGGCCGCCGCGTCCACCAGCTCGTTCGCCAGGAAGATCCGCCGGATTCCGAACGCCCGCGCCACCCGGACCTGGTGCGGCACGGCGAGCGTGATGCCCCAGGCGCCGTTGTCGATCTGCCGCTGGAAGAGCTGCGGCGCCATCGTGGTCTTGCCGTGCGGGGCGAACGCGAGGCCGTGGCGCTCGGTGTACGTCGCCATGAGCCGGAGGTTGTGCTCCAGGTGCTCGGCGGAGAGGGCGAGGACCGGGGTGCTGAAGCCGCCGGTGAAGAGGTTGCGGCGCTGGGCGGCGAGGTCCGCCACGGTCAGTCCGTCGGCGTCGGGCGGGAGGCCCTTGAAGCGGTGGTCGACGCGTTCCTCGGCGAGGGCGGCGAGCGCTTCGGTGGCGGTGCCGCCGGGGTCGAGGGCCATGGAGCCTCCCTGATCTGGTGCGTTGCGCTGAATGCAACGTCCATTGCGTATGTCGCTTACTGCTGTCTAACATCTCGGCCAACGCGGGGTCAACGGAGCCGCCGCGACCCGCGACGTCGACGAGGAGCCCTGACCATCGTGACCGCCAACGGCCCTTGCACCGCCCCCGACGTCGTGGACGTCGTCGCGCTCGGCGAGTCCATGGTCACGTTCCTGCCCTCGCGTCCAGGGCGCCTCGCCGACGTTCCGTCCTTCGAACGCGGCATCGGCGGCGCCGAGTCCAACGTGGCCTGCGTGCTGGCGGCGGCCGGACACGTGACGCGATGGGTCAGCAGGGTCGGCGAGGACGGCTTCGGCGACCACCTGGTCGAGGCGATCGGGGCGTACGGCGTCGACGTGTCGGTGGTCCGGCGGGATTCGGCGCGTCCGACCGGCGTGTACTTCCGTACGGCGGGGGACCGGGCCGGTGACGGCCACGAGGTGGCGTACTACCGGGCCGGTTCGGCGGCGTCCGCCATGACCGTGGAGAACGTCGACATGGCGGCGATCCGGGCCGCACGCGTCCTCCACCTCTCCGGCATCACGGCCGCGCTGTCGGCGGACTGCCTGCGCCTGCTGCGCGAACTGACCGCCCCCACGGCGGGGCGCCCGCTGATCTCCTTCGACGTGAACCACCGGCCCGGTCTGTGGCGGGACGCCGACGGGGCCCGGGTCCTGCTGGAACTGGCGCGGCGCGCGGACATCGTGTTCGTCGGGGAGGACGAGGCGGAGGAGGCCTGGGGCGTGACGGGCGGCGCGGCGGCGATCCGCGCGCTGCTGCCTGAGCCGGCTGTCCTGGTGGTGAAGGACGGGGCACGCGGGGCGACGGCCTTCGAGCACACCGCACCACGAGCGGCCGGGGCCGACGTCCCGCCGCCCCCGCCCCACACGACCGAGCCGGCCCCGGCCCCGGCACCGAAGCCGGGCGCCGTGCGGGACGGGGCGGCGGGGGCGACGGTGTGGGGGCGCGCGGGCGACTCGGGCGGGGCGGTGGTGCGTGCCGACGACGGGGGCGGAGCGGTGGTGTCGGGGTGCGCGGGCCACTCCGGTGGAGCGGTGGTGCCGGGGCGCGCGGGCGACTCGGGGGAAGCGGTGGTGTCGGGGTGCGCGGGTGACGTGGGCGGGTGGCCGGGTTCGTCTGCCACGGGCGGTGGTGCCGCCGGGACGCCGCCGGTGGACGCGGGCGTCACCCAGTCGGGGCCGGGCCATGCGTCCGGCGCTGCCCCGGCCACGGCGCCGGGCCGGGGCAGCGCAGTCACCTTCGTGCCCGCGCCCGCGGTCGTCGTCGCGGCCGCGGTGGGGGCCGGGGACGCCTTTGCCGCCGGGTTCCTCTCCGCCACCCTGCGCGACCTGCCCACCCGGGACCGGCTGCGGCACGGGCATCTCATGGCCGCCGCCGCCCTCACCGTCCCCGGCGACCTCGCCACCCCTCCGACGCGGGACCACGCCGACCGGCTCGCGGCCCTGGACGACGACGCGTGGGGGACACTTCGACTCGGCCCCGGCTGGACGCACGCCGTTGATCGGGCCCCCGAGGAGGGACGTACGCCATGAGTCAGACCGTCGACCGCGCGCTGAGCATCCTGCCGCTGCTCGCGGAGGGCCCCGCCGACCTCGGGCAGGTTGCCGACCGGCTCGGCGTGCACAAGTCCACCGCGCTCCGCCTCCTGCGCACCCTGCACGAGCACGGCTTCGTCTACCGCCAGTCCGACCAGCGCTACCGCCTCGGCGCCCGCCTCTTCGCCCTCGCCCAGGAGGCGATGGAGAACCTCGACATCCGCGAGATCGGCCACCCCCACCTCGTCCGGCTGAACGAGCAGTGCGGGCACACCGTGCACCTCGCGGTGTACGAGGAGAACGAGGTCCTCTACATCGACAAGGTCGAGAGCCGCTACCCGGTGCGGATGTACTCGCGGATCGGCAAACCCGTCGCCATCACGGTCGCCGCCGTCGCCAAGCTGCTGCTCGCCGACCTCCCCGAGCACGAGCGCCGCGCCCTCGCGGAGAAGCTCGACTACCCCATGTACACGGCCCGTTCGACACCGAACCCCGAGGCCTTCCTCCGGGAACTGGCCAAGGTGCGCGAACAGGGCTGGGCCACCGACCTCGGTGGCCACGAGGAGTCCATCAACTGCGTCGCCGCACCGATCCGCGGCGCGGACGGCCGGGTCGTCGCCGCGATGTCGGTCTCGGCGCCCAACGTCGTCGTCACCGGCGACGAACTCCTCACCCTGCTCCCGCTGGTCCGCCGCACGGCGGACGCCATCAGCGGCGAGTACTCCGGCAGGACCCCGACGAAAGAGCTGGCATGACCGAGAAGACCGCCCTCACCCCCAAGACCCACACCACCCCGCCCGCGAAGTTCTCCCACGGCGTGAAGAAGGGCAACATCCTCCAGGTCGCCGGCCAGGTGGGCTTCCTGCCCGCGGTCGAGGGGCAGCCCCCGACGCCGGCCGGCCCGACGCTGCGTGAGCAGACCCTCCAGACGCTCGCCAACGTCAAGGCGATCCTGGAGGAGGGCGGCGCCTCCTGGGACGACGCGATGATGATCCGCGTCTATCTGACGGACGTGGACCACTTCGCGGAGATGAACGCGATCTACAACGCCTACTTCGAGGAGCAGGGCCTCACCCAGCCGCCGGCCGCACGGACCACCGTCTACGTCGGACTGCCCGCCGGCCTCCTCGTCGAGATCGACGCCCTCGCCGTCCTGGGCTGACACCTGACAGACCCTCAGGTCTCCTGGCCCGTTCAGCCCCCTCGATCACGCGCACACCGATTGCCGTCACGGCACGGCGCCCTCTCCCCTTGGGCGCCGTGCCGTGATCCCCCATGCCCGAAAGCACCATGTGTTTACGCAGAGGACCTCCGCATGTCCTACATATCCGCCGCGCCGGCCCCCGAGACCCCACCCCACACGGGCGGGCTGCTCCTCCTCGTCGACGGCACGGCAGGCCTCCTGACCGTCGCCGCGATCGGCATCGCACTGCTGCTCTTCCTGATCATCAAGGTCCGCCTCCAGCCGTTCGTCGCCCTCCTCGCGGTCTCCATCGCCGTCGGCCTGATGGCGGGCCTGTCGGTGACCGAACTCTTCGGCACCGTCCAGAAGTCCGACGCCGTCTCCACCATCGAGTCCGGCATGGGCGGCATCCTCGGCCATGTCGCGATCATCATCGGCCTGGGCACCATGCTCGGCGCGATCCTCGAAGTCAGCGGCGGCGCCGAGGTGCTGGCCTCGCGCCTGCTGGGCCTCTTCGGCGAGAAGCGCGCCCCCCTCGCCATGGGCCTCACCGGCCTGATCTTCGGCATCCCGGTCTTCTTCGACGTCGGCATCTTCGTCCTGGCGCCGCTCGTGTACGCGGCCGCCAAGCGCTCCGGCAGGTCGGTGCTGCTCTACTGCCTGCCGCTGCTGGCCGGCCTGTCGATGACCCACGCCTTCCTGCCCCCGCACCCGGGTCCCGTCGCCGCCGCCGGTCTGCTCCACGTCGACCTCGGCTGGGTCATCCTCATGGGCATCGTCTGCGGCCTCCCCGCCGTACTGGCCGCCTGGGCGTACTCGGCGTGGATCGGCCGCCGGATCTTCGTGCCGGTCCCGCAGGACATGGCCGAGGCGGCGGAGGAGGCCAGGCGCGCCGTGCTCGACGAGCAGCGTGCGGGCGGCACGGAGCCCCGTGAGGCGCCGGTCGCCCTCGGCACCGTCCTCACCATCATCGGCACGCCGCTGGTCCTGATCCTCGCGGCCACCTTCTCCTCCATCGCGCTGGATCCCTCCACCCCGCGCTCGGTGATCGAGTTCTTCGGCCACCCGTTCGTGGCCCTCACCATCGCGCTGCTGCTGGCGTACTACCTGCTCGGCATCCGGCGCGGCTGGTCGCGCAAGTCGCTGGAGACGGTGTCCACCTCGTCGCTGAAGCCCGTCGGCAACATCCTGCTGGTGGTCGGCGCGGGCGGCGTCTTCGGCGCCGTCCTCAAGGCGAGCGGCGTGGCGCAGGCCCTGTCGGACACCTTCAACGACGTCGGCCTGCCGGTGATCGTCCTGTCGTACCTGATCTCGCTCGTCCTGCGGGTCGCCCAGGGCTCGGCGACGGTGGCGATCGTGACGACGGCGGGCATCGTGGCCCCGCTGCTGGCGGAGGGCGACCACTCGCAGGCGTTCGTGGCCCTGGTCATCATGGCCATCTCCGCGGGTTCCATCTTCGCCTCGCACGTCAACGACGGCGGCTTCTGGATCGTCGCCAAGTACTTCGGCATCAGCGAGCGGGACACGCTGAAGACGTGGACGGTGCTGGAGTCGGTGCTGTCGGTCGCCGGGTTCGTGGCGGCGGCGGTGCTCAGCCTCTTCGTGTAGACGGTGCTGTGCGAGGGGCGCGTCCAGGGCCGTGTCCGGCCCTGGACGCGCCCTGTTTGCGCCCCGTTCGCGACCGGGCCGTGCGCTGCAATGGAAGGGCGGAACGGGCTTGTGTGGGGCACGGGGCGGTGCGATGCCGATCGTCATGCCGTCGCCGCCGCCTCACCCGCTCGATCACGGGAGCCGTCGTTCGTTCTGGACACCTTCGCCAACACGGTGCCGCTGAGCCGGGTCAACCCCGAGCAGATCGAGGAGATCCGCGCGTGGGGCCGGGAGCGGGCGGTGCCGGCCGGCCGTGCGGTGCCGACCGCGGCGCCGGGCGCGGCCACTCCGTCACGGAGGATCGTCGGCATGGACGAGTGACCTCATCCGCCCCCGGCGCCCCATGGCACAGCGATGTCCGCCATACTGCCCGCTGTGGAGCAGCGCATAGGTACGAGCAGTCAGCCCCTGGACGCCGGGGTGAACCCGGCCCACATCCCCGGGCTCACCGGCCCGGAGAAGGCCGCCGAGCCCGAGGACGCGGCCCCGGTCGAGGAGGAGGCCGCCGAGGAGGCCTCCGCACCGGCGGACCCCGAGGAGCCCGAGGCCGCGGAAGACGCGGAGGACGCCGAGGTCGCGGAGGCGGAGGACGCCGAGGTCGCGGAGGTGTCCGGCGGCCCCGTGTTCGAGGCCGCCGACCGCCGGGCCCGCGTCGTCGCCGACGCCAAGGGCGTACGCCTCAGCCTCGACGAAGAAAGCTGTGAGTTCCGCTGGGACGAGATCGGCGCGATCGAGACGGAGTCCCCGCGCTTCGGCAAGCGGTTCACGGTGACCGTGCACACGCCGGAGCGCCGCTGGTACCCGATCGAGATCGAGGCCAAGTCGAAGTCCCAGCACAAGCACTGGGACGAACAGCTGGACGAGGTCCTCGACGCCTACTTCGAAGCGGACGCCGAGGACGGCGACTAGCGGTACTGGGCTAGTAGTACTGGGCTAGCAGTACTGGGCTTCCTTCCCGATCGACCGGTACATGCAGTCCGAGTTCTCCAGCAACTGCAACACCGCGTCCCGGTTCCGTGAGGTCTCCCGCTCGATCACCTCGTCGGGCGGGTAGAACCCACCCCCGGAGGACCCACGCGGATACATCTCGAAGGTGTACGCGAAGATCTTCTGCGAGCCCCACAGATAGTCGTCGATCGACCCGTCCGTGATGTACAGGTCGCTGGCCTGCTCAGGCGTGTAGCCGTTGCTCGCGGCCATCTTCTGGCCCACCGTGGCGAACGCGTTCCGGTCGTCCGCCGTCATCCCCGTGGTCGTGTCGGAGTACGTGTACCCGAACGGCCAGAGCACCAGCTCGCTGTACGTGTGGAAGTCGATCCCGGCCCTGATCTGCTGCCTCCCGCCCACCACACGGCTGCGTACGAAGTTGGCCACGACCTTCACCTCTGGCGCCGACTCGGCCGCCGCGCCGCGGTACGTCTCGGAGGACGGCGAGCCGGACGAGCCACCGCAGCAGCCCCACCGGTAGTTCCAGTTCCGGTTCAGGTCCGTACCGATCGCCGACGAACCGGAGTTGGGCTGCCGGTTCTTGCGCCACGACCGGTACGAGCCGGAGGCGATGTCGTACTCGCCGCCGTCCGGGTTGAGGTCGGGGACGATCCAGATCTCCCGGTTGTTCACCATGTCGGTCACGCGGGAGTCCGTGCCGTAGTCGGACGTCAGCTCGCGCAGCAGATACAGCGCCATCTCGACGGTGAGGTGCTCACGGGCGTGCTGGTGGTGGGTGAACAGCACCTCGGGCTCGGCCTCGTCCGTGCCGACGTTGTCACTGATCTTGACGGCGACGATGTTCCGGCCCTGGTACGACGTGCCGATCACGCGCTGGCTGACGATGCCCGGGTTCGCCGCGACGACGGAGTTGATCTCGCTCGTCATCTCCGCGTGGTTGTGGTAGCGGGAGTCGGCGGACGGGAAGTCGAAGAGCCGGACGTCGTCCTCGCCGGCCGAGCGATCGGGGACGGCGCCGAGCGGGGTGATCTCGTAGCCGAGCGAGCGCAGCTTCTTGATCTGGTCCGCGCGGCCGGAGACGACGACGGTGTGGTCGTCGGCGTCGTCCACGCTCACGCCCGTCCGCTGGATCGCCGTGCGGTCCTCGGCGGTCGAGTGCGTGTGGATCTCGTACTGGCGGATGTCGTCCACCGAGGCCGCCGCCCTGCCCGCGCTGTCGGCCGTGGCGTCGGAGGCCGACGACGAGAGCGGGGCCGCGAGAGCGAGGGCCAGCAGGGTGGCGAGCGCGGCGGTGCGTCTGTCGCTTCCAACGCCTGAGCCGCGGATACGAAGTCGCATGAAGTCTCCTTGGATCTCCAGGAGTTCCGGATTCTCCGGAAGTGGGGGAGTGGAGCTGTGGGGGTGGTTCTTCCGTGCGACGTACGAGGTTCTGGTGCGGGTGTGGCGCTCATCGTGCGGTCCTGGCATGAGCAGGTCAAGAGCAGTCCCTGAAGTGCCGCCCGGAAACCGGCGGAAAACGGCCGCGCCCCGACGCCGGGTGGAGAGCCGCGCAGTGTACGCGGGCCGGCCCCGCCGGAATGGGTCCCCGGCAAATACCACCCGCCGGTGTGACCGGCGCGTGCATATATGTACACATGGCGGAAGAGTGAGGTGCGCGCACACGACCTCACCCACCTCCCAAGGACTGGCTGATCATGGGCGGATCAGCGCCACGACGGGACCGCCGGCCGCCGGTCGAGACGACCAGCTTCGTCGACCGTCGGGCCGAACTTGCCGAAGGCCGCGAGCTCTTGGCCCGGGCTCGTCTGGTCACGCTCACCGGACCCGGCGGCGTCGGCAAGACCCGGCTCGCCGGACGCATCACGGCCCGCGTTGCCCGCGCCTTCCCCGACGGCGTGCACGTCGTCCACCTCTCCGGCCTGCACGACCCGGCACTCGTACCGGTCGCCGCCGCGGACGCCCTCGGCCTGCACGACCACTCCGCGCAGCCCCCACTGGACGCGCTGGTGGCCCAGGTGCGGGAGCGCCGGCTGCTGCTCGTCGTCGACAACTGCGAGCATCTGCTCGGCGCCTGCACCGACCTGGCGGCGGCGCTGCTGCGCGGCACCACCGGCGTCCGGGTGCTCGCCACCAGCCGGCACCGGCTGGGGCTCACCGAGGAGCACCTCCTGGAGGTACGGCCGCTGCCCGTGCCGGACCCGGACGGCGACCCGTCCGGCGCCGGACCCGGCCCGGCGCTAGCCCTGTTCGCCGACCGGGCCGCCGCCGTGGTGCCCGGCTTCCGCCTCACCCCCGCCAACCGGCCCGCCGTGGCCCGCCTGTGCCGGCGCCTGGACGGTCTGCCGCTCGCCATCGAACTGGCCGCCGTCCGCATGCGCGTCCTGTCCGTCGAGCAGCTCCTCGAACGCCTCGACGACCGCTACCGCCTGCTGTCCGCGGGCAGCCCCGCCGTCCTGCCCCGGCACCGGACGCTGCGCGCGGCCGTCGACTGGAGCCACGACCTGTGCACCGGGCCGGAACAACTGGTGTGGGCGCGGCTGTCGGTGCTCGCCGGGGGCTTCGACCTGGAGACCGCGGAGGCGGTGTGCGCGGACGGCGAGCGGATCCGGTCGTACGACGTCATGGAGGCCGTGGCCGGCCTGGTCGACAAGTCCGTACTGTGCCGTGAGCCCGGCCCGGACGGCGTGCGCTACCGCCTCCTCGACACCCTGCGCCACTACGGTCTGGAACATCTCCGGGAACTCCCCGGCGACGAACCCGCCACCCGGCGGCGGCAGCGGGACTGGATGCAGCGACGGGCCGCGGCCTGCGAAAAGGCCTGGTTCGGACCGGGCCAGCGCGAGATAGTGGCCCGGCTGCACGCCGACCAGGACAACCTGCGCGCCGCCCTGGCCTTCGGCCTGGACGAGCCCACCACCCCCGACGACGCACTCGCCGCCCTGCGGCTGGCCGGCACCCTCTGGTTCTACTGGCATGCCTGTGGCGCGCCGCGGGAGGGCCGGTACTGGCTCGACCGGGCGCTCGACGCCGCCCCCGAGCCCACGCCCGAGCGGGCCCGTGCGCTGTGGGTCGCCGGGCTGCTCGCCGGCTGCCCCGAGGACCTCACCCGGGGTCGCCGGCGCGCCGAGGAGGCGCGGACGCTGGCCCGGCGGCTCGGGGACGAGGCCGAGGCGGCGCACGCCGAGTACGTGCTCGGCGTCATCCTGCTGTTCAGCGACGACCTGCCGGCCGCCCTCGCACACTTCCGCGCCGGCGTCGCGCGTGGCCGCGTCCCCGGCCAGCACCTCAGCCTCGCCGGGCTCGACCGCGTCGAACTCGCCTGCGCGCTGGGCTTCCTGGGCGAGGCCGACCAGGCCATCGCGGTCAGCGAGGAGACCCGGCGGCTGTGTGAGCGGCACGGCGAGGAGTGGGTGCTGTCGTACGTGCACCGCATGCTCGCCCTCGCCCACACCGTGAAGAAGGACCACCGCCGGGCCGAACGGCACGCCCGTGAGGCCCTGCGCCTCAAGCTCGCCGTCCACGACGTCACCGGCATCGGCCTCACCCTCGACCTGCTGGCGCAGATCGCCGGCCGCGACGGCGCCCACGACCGCGCGGCCGTGCTGCTCGGCGGCGCCGACCGGGTATGGGCCGACGTCGACCGCGACCGGTGGGGCTCCGCGGCCCTCGGCGCCACCCGGCGAGGCACCGAGACCCGGTGCCGGGAAGCCCTCGGCACGGCCGCCTACGAGCGGTCGTACGAGGAGGGCGCCGCCCTCGGCCTCACCGGCATCGTGGGTTACGCGCTGGACGAGCAACGCCGCGAGCCGCACGGCCCCGGACAGCGACCCACCGCCGAACGCGGCCACCCCGGCGTCCGGCTCACCCGCCGCGAGACGCAGGTCGCCGAACTGGTCGCCGAGGGTCTCGCCAACCAGCAGATCGCCGACCGCCTGGTCATCGCCCGCCGCACCGCGGAGGGCCATGTCGAACGCATCCTCAGCAAGCTCGGCTTCAGCAACCGCAGCCAGATCGCCTCCTGGATCACCGCCCGACGCTGACCACCCCACCCGACCCGCCGACAACTCCGGCCACCCCACCACCCACACTTCCGACCACCCCGGCCAACCGCCCCGCCTGTACCACCGCGTCACCTGCACGACCGGCCACCCCGGCCCACCGCGTGACCCGCACCACGGCCCCGCCGCGCACTTTCGCCCGCCCGCACCACCGCCGCACCCGGCCCACCGCGCGACCCGCACCTCTGGCCGCCCGCGGCATGACCCCGCCTGTACCACCGCCCCACCCGCGCCACAGCGCAACCCGTACCACCGCCCCACCCACCGCAACCGACAGGACTCCCATGCCCACCCCGTCCGCACATGCCCCAGGCACCTTCGATCACCGTATGGCCGTCTTCGCCTCCGACGAGGAGTTCGTCGCCGCCGCGCTGCCCTTCCTCGCCGAAGGGCTCGCCGCTCCCGACGAGCCCCCACCCGTCGCCATCGCCGCCCCCGGCAAGCTCGACCTGCTCCGTGACGCCCTCGGCGGGGACGCGCGGCACCTCGGCTTCGTGCCGCACACCGAGTGGTACAGCGGATCCGCCGCCAACGCCGTGGCGCAGGGCGCCGGTTACCTCGCCGCGCACGCCGGCCCCCAGGGCCGTATCCACCTGCTGATGGAACCCGACTGGGGCGGCCGTGCCGGACGCTCAGTCCGCGAGAGCACCGAGTGGATCCGCTACGAGGCCTTCGCCAACCTCCTCTTCGCCCCGCTCGCGACCACCGCCCTGTGCGCGTACGACACCCGCACCGCGGGCCCGGCCGTGGTCGCCGCCGCCCGCCGTGCCCACCCCGGCACCGGCGTCTACGAGGACCCGCTGCGGATCGCCGCCGAACTGGACGCCGTACCCCTCTCGCCCGTTCCGCACGACGCGCACCCGCTGCCCGCTCCCGAACCGCACACCGTGCGCACCTGGGCCGCCGGCCGTGGCCTGCCCGCCGCCGAGGCCGAGCTGTTCGCCGCCGCCGTCTCCGAGGCGGCGGACCCGCTCGACCCGGTCAGCCAGGTCCTGCTGTGGGGCGAGGCGCCCGGCTGCGTCTGCGAACTGCGCTCACCGCGCCGCGTCGACGACCCGCTGGCCGGCTTCGTGCCGCCGCCCACCGCGGAGCCGGCCCCCGGACAGGGGCTGTGGTTCGCGCGGCAGGTGTGCGCGTACGTCGACGTACGCGACGACGAGGCGGGCGCGGTCGTGCGCCTGCAGTACGCGTAGCCCGATCCGTGTGCGCGCTCCCAGGCAGGTATGGAATCAGGTAGTCCTCCCCGTGCGCCCCGGATCCGGCACGCCGCACCCTGAAGGCATGCTGCAACTCTCCGGGACCGGCCGCCCGGGTCCCGACCCCCGTTACGGCGTCTATCCTCAACCGCCCCTAGGCGCGGGCCACCTGAGCGTGGAGTACCCACCGCGTCCGTCCGCCGTCCGGGAGGCCCGCGCGCAGGTGCGGCGGCAGCTGGAGTGCTGGGGGCTGGCCGACGGGGACGGTGCCGGCGCCGACCTCGCGGCGACGGCCGAGCTGCTGGTCAGCGAGCTGGCCACCAACGCCCTGCTGCACGCCGCCAGCCGCTTCCGGCTCACCCTCTCCGCCGCCCACGGCGTCCTGCGCTGCGAGGTCGCCGACGGCGGCCGGCGAGTCCCGCAGGTGCTCGACGCGGGCACCTCGGAGAGCGGCCGGGGGATGTTCCTGGTGGCGGCGTTCGCCCGGCGCTGGGGCTGCCACCAGGACGGGCCGGGCAAGACCGTCTGGTTCGAGCTCGGCACCTGCGCGTGCGACGGCTGCGGTCGGCGACAGCCGTGACGCGCCCGTTCCGGGCCCCGGCGGCACTCCCGTCCGCCGGGGCCCGTCCCCGTTCCCGGGCGTTTCCCGGGTCGGCGGACACATCGAGTGAAGATCCCGCACGCCCTCTTGTCCCCCGACCGTCCATGGGCTTACTTGACGTGCATGGCGGACACCACGGGAAACACCAGTGAAGCCGGGGCGGCACCCGGCCCGAACTCCGAATCGACCCCGCGCAAGTCCAGTTGGAAGTACATCGGCCCCGGCATCGTCGTCGCCGCGACCGGCGTCGGGGCCGGCGACCTGGTGGCGACGCTGATCGCGGGCAGCAACTTCGGCTACACCCTCCTGTGGGCCGCCGTCATCGGCTGCCTGGTGAAGATCTCCCTCGCGGAGGCGGCCGGCCGCTGGCATCTGTCCACCGGCCGCACCCTCTTCGACGGCTGGGCGAGCCTCGGCCGCTGGACGACGTACTTCTTCGTCGTCTACGTCGTGGTCTGGGGCTTCGTGTACGGGGCGGCGGCGATGTCGTCGAGCGCGCTGCCGTTGCAGGCGCTGTTCCCCGACGTGATGGACCTGAAGTGGTGGGGGATCGCCTGCGGTCTGGTGGGCCTGGTCTTCGTCTGGTTCAACAAGTACGCCGTCTTCGAGAAGGTGATGACGGTCCTGGTCGGTGTCATGTTCGTGGTGACGGTGTACCTGGCGATCCGGGTCACCCCGAACATCCCGGACGCGTTCGCCGGCCTGCTGCCCGTACTGCCCGACGAGCAGGACTCGGTCCTCAACACCCTCGGCCTGATCGGCGGCGTCGGCGGCACCATCACGCTGGCCGCCTACGGCTACTGGGTCAACGCCAAGGGCTGGACCGACACCGGCTGGATGAAGGTCATGCGGCTGGACAACCGGGTCGCCTACGCCACCACCGGCATCTTCGTCATCGCGATGCTCTTCGTCGGCGCCGAGCTGCTGCACACCCGCAACGTCGCCATCGAGAGCGGCGACAAGGGCCTGATCCAGCTGACCGACATCCTGGAGGCCGAGTACGGCACGGCGACCGCGAAGTTCTTCCTGATCGGCTTCTTCGCCACCTCCTTCACCTCCCTGATCGGTGTCTGGCACGGCGTGAGCCTGATGTTCGCGGACTTCGTGGCGCGCTACCGCAAGCGGGCGCAGACCAAGGGCGAGGAGATCGCCTCGGGCGAGCGGGAACGGTCCTGGCCGTTCCGCGCGTACCTGCTGTGGCTGACCTTCCCGCCCATGGTCCTGCTCTTCGAGGGCCAGCCGTTCCGGCTGGTCATCCTCTACGGCGTGCTCGGCGCGGCGTTCCTGCCGTTCCTCGCCGGCACACTGCTCTGGCTGCTCAACACCGACCGTACGCCCAGGGAGTGGCGCAACGGCTGGGTCAGCAACGGGATGCTGGCGGTCGCGGGCCTGCTCTTCCTGGTGCTGTGCGTGAAGCAGGTCTCCGACCAGCCGTGGGCGGAGTTCTTCTAGCCGGCACCGTCACTTCAGCAGGGTGGGCCACTTGGGGTCGAGGGCGATCCCGCGGAGCTGCTCGACGGTGAGGGCGGGGGCTTCGCGGGTCGCCGGGGTGTGCTGGGCACCGGAGTTGAAGGCGCTGATCACCACGCGCAGACCGTCCGTCCGCAGGGTGTCCGCGGTCCACATCACGACCCCCTCGCCGCCCTTCTCCCCGGGACCCTGGCGTGTGGTGACCAGGGTGCCGTCGGGGAGGTTCTCGGCACCGGTGAAGAGCTCACCGGCGATGTCGCCCATGGCTGGCTGCACATTGATCTGGACGAGGCTTCGGCCCTTGCCGTCGTCGACGACGGCGTAACCGAACTCGCCCTCCCCTCCCTTGTCCACGACCTTCGCGCCCTCGGGAAGGAGCGTCACGAGCGTGTCCACGGCCGAGCCGCCGAACGTCGCCTGCGGGTCGGCGGGCCGGCCGCCGTCCGTCTGCCCCTTGCCGGCGTCGGGCGCCGCGGGGACGAGGGCCAGCCACTGCCCGGCGGTGGCGACCGCCTTCAACTGTGCGAGGGACAGGGGAGGCTCGGCGCGCGTGATCGGCGCGTCCTTCTCGGCCTCGGCGTTCCACTCGCTCACGCTGACCTGCTCGCCCTCTGGGGTGACGAGTTCGGCACGCCACAGCCTGGTCTCCACACGGCGGTCCGGATACTCGTACCCCTGGAAGAGCATCAGCACCGATCCGTCGGACAGCCGGTCGCTCCGACAACTGTCGTGCGGCACATAGACCTTGTCCGGGCAGGTGACGGCGTCGCGGGCCGCCTGGCTGCCGGGCTCGACCCGGCTGAGTCCGACACTGATCGCGCCGCCGCCCTCGCCGTCGTCGTGGACGAGCCACACGGACGGCGCAGGCCGCTCGCCCCCGCCGCCCCAGGCCTCCGCGCCGCTGACCTTCCCCTCCGGGAGCAGCTGCGTCAGCGTGGCGATCATGCGCTCGGAGGAGAAGGACGGCGGGGTGATCGAGGTGGCGGGCGCAACGGTCACGGGCCCGGCGCCGACGGACCGCTGGTCGCGGACGTCGCTGCTGCCGCCGCCGCTGCCGGACAGGACCAGCGCCCCGGCGACACCCACGAGAGCGATGCTCGCCGCGCCACCGGCCACCGCGGCGCGGCGGCGCAGCCGCAGCCTGCGTCCACGGGTCTGGCCCGCGGCGATCAGGGCGGGGCGGTCGGTGTCGAAGGTGTCCCCGGTCTGCCGCAGCGCGGCGCCGAGCCGGTTGTCGAAGGCGTCGTCGTGGTGGTCTGTGGGCATGGCGAATCACCGTCTCTTGAGGGTGGGTGGTGAGGTGACTTGGCGGACGGGCGGACGGGGGTCAGGTCGCCGCGTACTCGGCGAGGTCCTCGCCGAGCAGCTCCCGCAGCCGGGCGAGGGCACGGGAGCAGCGGGTCCGTACGGCGGCCGAGCTGGTGTTCATCGCGTCGGCGGTCTCCTCGACGCTGCGGTCCTCCCAGTAGCGCAGCACGACGACGGCCCGGTCCTTGACGGGCAGCCGCGCGAGCGCCTCCAGCAGGGTCAGCCGCAGGGTCGCGTCCCCGTCGGGGCCCGCCGTCTCCGGGAGTACGGCGGTGGCGCGCTCGGTGCTGCTGCGCCGCCGCTTCTGGGCGAGGAAGGTGCGGGTCAGAACGGTCTGCGCGTAGGCGGCCGGATTGTCGGCGCGGGAGACCCGCCCCCATCTCAGGTACAGCCGCCCGAGGGTCTCCTGCACCAGGTCCTCGGCGAGATACGTGTCACCGGCGGTGAGCAGACAGGCGGCCCGGTAGAGGTGCCCCGCGCGTGCCGCGGCGAACTCCTCGTACTCGTCACCGCGGACCTGCATGGTCGATTCCCCCCGTCGTCGGTGTCCGTCACCCCATTGATGCGCCGGGCCCGGGGAAATGTTTCACGGTCGTGCCGCCCTTGAGCGCACGAAGGGAACACGGCAGCGCCGGCCGCGTCGTGTCCGGCGCGGCCGGCGCCTGTGGAACCAAGGGTTACGGCAGCGCCTTCACATGCGGCCCCACCGCGTTCGACCACGCGTTGCCGCTCGTCGCGTCCCAGTTCGTCGACCATGTCATCGCGCCGCGAAGGTCCGGATACGTCCGCGGCGGCTTGAAGGTGCCGCAGTTCGTCGCGCGGGTCAGGCAGCTCAGCGCGTTGTTCACGACCGACGGGGCGACATAGCCGCTGCCCGCCGCCCGGGTGGAGGCCGGGACGCCGAGGCCCACCTGGGACGGGGAGAGGCCGTTCTCCAGCTGGATGCAGGCCAGCGCGGTCAGGAAGTCCACCGAGCCCTGGCTGTAGACCTTGCCGTCGCAGCCGAGCATCGAACCGCTGTTGTAATACTGCATGTTGACGACCGTGAGGATGTCCTTCACGTTCAGCGCCGTCTGGAAGTACGAGTTCGACGTGGACTGCATGTCGATGGTCTGCGGCGCCATCGTGAGCACCATCGACGGCCCCGCCTTCGCCGCCAGCGACCGCAGTGCCTGGCTCATGTACGTCGCGTTGAGACCGTTCTCGAGGTCGATGTCCACACCGTCGAAGCCGTACGTCTGCATCAGCGAATGAACCGAGTTCGCGAAGTTCGCCGCCGCCGTCGAGTCGTTTACCGCGACCCGGCCCAGCTCGCCGCCCACCGAGATGACGACCTTCTTCCCGGAGGCCTGCTTCGCCCGGAGGTCGGCCTTGAACTGGTCGACCGTGTAGCCGCCCAGCCCCGCCGAGTCCAGGTTGAAGGTCACGGCCCCGGGCGTCGCCGTCGCGTCCGCGAACGCCACCGCGATGATGTCGTAGTGGCCCGGCACGTCCGACAGCCGCTGCACGGTCGCGCCGTTGTTGAAGTTCTGCCAGTAGCCGGTCACCGCGTGCCGGGGGACGCCGGACCCGCCGCCGGTGGGCGCCGTCGTGCCCGTCACCGTCGCCGACCTCGGCGACTCACCCGCCGCGTTGGTCGCCGTGACCTGGAAGCTGTACGACGTCGACGCCGCGAGCCCGGTCGCCGTCCCCGACGTGCCGGTCACCCCCGTCACCCGGGTGCCGTTGCGGTAGATGTTGTAGCCCGTCGCGCCCGGGACCGCGTTCCAGGACAAGGAGACGGAGGAGGACGTCGTACCGGAGACCGTGACGCCCGCCGGCGCGCCCGGGATCGTCGGGGTCGGGTCGCCGCCCCCGCCGCCGTCGGGGCCGAACACCGAGACGTCGTCCACGTGGTACGCCGCCTGGCCGTACCAGCCGTGCGTGTAGACCGTCACCGAGCGGGTCGAGGAGCCCGTGGTGAAGGTGGTCGAGAGCTTCTTCCAGCTCGACGAGTCGGGGGTCCAGGTGGAGACGTCCGTGGTGCCCGTGCCCGTGGCGCCGAGGTAGGCGTAACCGCCCTGCACCCACGCGCTCAGCGTGTACGTCGAGTCGGGCTGGACCGCCACCGCCTGCGTGCAGCGCGCGTTGTCCTGCCCGGCCGGCGTCGCCTTCAGCGCGGACGAGCCGGCGTGCACCGGTGAGGAGACCGTCGTACCGCTGCCCGCCGAGCAGGCCCAGTTGCTCAGGCCCGACTCGAAGCCGGCGTTCTTGGCGTTGTTGATGTCCGCGGCCGATGCCTGGCCGATCGCCGGCACGGTGAGCGCCAGGGCGGCGATCACCGCTCCCGCCCACATGCGGGTACGTCTGCGTCTGGGTGCGCGGTCCACTGGGGCCTCCGGTGGGGGAGTGGGGACTTCCATGACGGGGGAGAACGACGGTGGCCACCGTTGGAGCTACAAGTTGGTCCAGACCAATTCGACTGTCAAGGGGTCCGGTCCGCGCACTCTTCAGGGTTGGGTCGTGATGCTCCCCCTGCCCCGATATGGCGTGTCTTGTGCAAGAGGAGTTGCTGCTCGGCTACGGAAACGCTGTTCTCCGGTCACGGAGGCGTGGATACAGTGCTGAGGTAGTCACGCAATGAAGTCGTCCAGGTGCACGAGAGTTGCGCCGGCGGGCCGGACTTGGGTGGGGAACGGGGAGCTGCGCGTGCCAACAGCCATTGCCGTGACCAGCGCCGACATGGCGCTGCCGGCGCAGGACGAGCGGACCCTGCCCGCCGTCGTCCTGCGCGACGTGGACAAACGCCCGCTGGACCACGTGCTGACCGAGATGCAGACCCTCGTCGAGGCGCACGGCCATGTGATCGTGGTGTGCTCGCAGGCCGTTCCGGCGGCAGTGGAGCGGCGGCTGCACACCATCCGCTCCCTCCTGGAGAGTGACCGGATCGCCCTCTTCCGGCCCGAGCTGCCCCCGTTGGGACTCGCCGTCCTGGCCAGGCAGTTGAGGCAGCTGGCCTCCTGCGACCTCGGCCCGGGGGTCCTCGCCTCGGCGGGCCGGCTGCTCACCCACTACATCCACGCCGGCGCGCTCCTCGGCACGGTCGCCCGGCTCGACCGCGTCCCCGTCGGGCTCAAGTCGCACGCCAAGTCCTGGGTCCCGGGCAGCCAGTTCGGCGTCATCGCCCATCCCGAGCCACGACTGGTGCGGATCGGCCCCGAAACGCGGCTCGTGGGGCCGGAGTTCGGCACCTGGATGCTGCTCGCCCGAGGGCAGCTCCAGTCCGACTGGGTCACCACCACGCTCGCCCCGTCCTGGTGTGTGCAGGGGCTGCGCGAGGCCCAGTTGCCCGCCGAGTCCGCGAGGTGGTGGGGCACCGGCAAGCTGATCGAGTTCTGCAGTTTTCTGCCCGACCTGTCCGTGCTCTACCAACTGGTCGGCTCGGTACGCCGGAACAGCTGCCACTGGTGCGGCATCGACGTCATCGGCGACCGGTGCGTGTTCTGTTCCGCGACGGCGCCGGCATACGACGACCAGCTCCAGCTTCCGGCGGGGTGACCCGCCGCCCTACGAGACCCCAGACCCGTTCGACCCCACCCCCAACGAGGTTGCACGCTTCATGAACTCCCGTCAGCGCCGCGGCGTGATACTCCTGTTTCTGTCCGTACTCTGCGCCCTCGGCGCGTTCGCGGGCGTGCTCTCCGTCATCGACGATGTGCAGTCCAAGGTCGGCCCCGAGGTCACCGCGTACCGGCTGAAGGGCGACGTGGCGCCCTACACCGCCCTGACCGCCGACAAGTTCGAGCAGGTCCGGATGCCCGAGCGCTGGCTGTCTCGGAACGCGGTCACCGATCTGCGGCAGGTCAGGGGCAAGATCGCCGTCACCACCCTGCGCGAGGGCTCCCTGCTGCAGAGCGACATGATCGTCGACCAGCCCGCGCTGCGGCCGGGGCAGCAGGAGGTCGCCATCATGATCGACGCGGCGACCGGAGTGGCCGGCAAGATCACGCCGGGATCCACGGTCAACGTGTACGCCACCTTCGCGGGCGAGCGAGAGGGCGACCCGGCCCAGTCGAAGATCATCGTGACCAACGCCCAGGTGATCGACGTCGGGGAGCTCACCGCCCTGGAGCCCGACAGCGACGACCGCACCCGGCGCTCCACCGACGCCGTGCCCATCACCTTCGCGCTGTCCACCCTCGACGCCCAGCGCCTCACGTACGCCGAGTCGTTCGCCGAGCGCGTCCGGCTCGCCCTGGTCGCGCCCGGCAGCGACACCACCGTCCCCGACGCGGACCGCACCTACGAACTCGCGAAGGACAAGTGAGGCCCGGATGCCCACGAGGATCCTGCCGGCCGTCGGCGACGCGGACGCGGTCCGCTCGGTCACGACCCTGCTCAGCCAGCTCCCGGACGCCGAACCGGTCGCCCCGGTCGTCGACTCCACCCAGCTCGTCGACACCCTCGCCCGGCTGGCCGCCGAGTCCGTCGACGAACTGCCCGAGGTCGTCGTCGTACACGAACGCATCGGACCCGTCCCGGCCCTGGAACTGATCCGCGAGGTGGCGCTCCGCTTCCCCGCCGTCGGCGTCATCCTCGTCACCTCCGACGCCGGCCCCGGCCTCTTCCAGGCCGCCATGGACTCCGGCGCCCGCGGCCTGGTCGCCCTGCCGCTGTCGTACGAGGAACTGGCCAACCGCGTGCAGGCGGTCGCCCAGTGGTCCGTGGGCGTACGCCGTCACCTCGGCCACGGCGGCGACGTCTTCACCGGCGTCGGCGGCACCGTCGTCACGGTCAGCGGCGCCAAGGGCGGCGTCGGGGCGACGCTGGCCGCCGTCCAGCTGGCGCTCGCCTCCCAGGCGTCGGGCCGCTCCACCGTGCTGGTCGACATGGACCTCCAGACGGGGGACGTCGCGTCGTACCTGGACGTCCAGTTCCGGCGCAGCGTCGCCGACCTCGCCGCCATCACCGACATCTCGCCGCGCGTCCTCGCCGACGCCCTCTTCCGGCACGACACCGGCCTCGCCCTGCTGCTCGCCCCCGGCGAGGGCGAACGCGGCGAGGAGGTCACCGACCGCGCGGCCCGGCAGATCGTCGGCGCCCTGCGCTCCCGCTACGAGACCGTCGTCATCGACTGCGGCGCCCAGCTCAGCGGCGCCGGCGCGGCCGCGGTCGAGATGGCCGACACCGCCCTGCTGGTGACCACGCCGGACGTGGTCGCGGTCCGGGGCGCCAAGCGGACCGTACGGATGTGGGACCGGCTCCAGATCCGCAAGGCCGAGGAGACCACGGTCGTCGTCAACCGGCACACGCGCAGTACGGAGATCCAGCCGCCCCTCATCCAGCGGATCACCGGCACCACCGTCGCCGCGACGACCGTGCCCGCCAACTTCAAGGAACTCCAGGCCGTCGTGGACGCCGGCCGCGTCCACGAGCTGGACAGCAGGAGCGCGGTGAAGCAGGCGCTGTGGGGGCTCGCGGGGGAACTGGGGCTGGTCAAGGCGCCCGTGGGCGAGCGGAAGGGCGGCCGGCCGCGTGGGGACCGCGGGTCGGGAAGCCTGCGGCGGCGGAGGGACGGATGAAGCCGGCCCGCCGAGGCCGCGACCGGGGCCAGGTCACCATCGAGTTCCTCGGCATGACCCCGCTGATCGTCCTGACGCTGGTGCTGCTGTGGCAATTCGTACTCGTGGGGTACACCTACTCGCTCGCGGGGAACGCTGCGGACGAGGCGGCACGGGCGGGCACGGCGGCGGAGGACCGTCAGGCGGCCTGTGAGGCGGCGGGGCGGGAGCATCTGCCGTCCGCGTGGGAGGGGGGTGCCGAGGTGTCCTGCGGCGAGAGCGGCGGCCTGGTCACGGCCGACGTACGGCTCGACGTGCCGGTCCTCTTCCCCGGCTCGATCGGCTTCCCCTTCCCCGGCGTCGCGGGCCACGCGGGGGCCGTGGTGGAGGAGACGGACTGAGATGACGTACCGCCGAAGCGACCGAGACCGTGACCGGGGCCAAGTGGCCCTGGAGTACCTCGGATTCATCCCGCTCCTGATCCTCGTGGCGATGGCCGCCGTGCAGATCGGCCTGATCGCCTACACCGCGCAGCAGGCCGGCACCGCCGCCCGCACCGGCGCGCGCAGCGCCTCCCTGGACGGGCCGTACGCGCAGGACTGCCAGAACGCGGTCAGCTCCTGGCTGGACGCCGGCTGTGCGGCGTCGTACCTGGGCGAGGAGGTCGAGGTCACCGCCACGATCGACATCCCGTCGATCGTCCCCGGCTGGGAATTCGGCCCCGCCCGCAAGACCGCCACCATGCCGATGGACCACTGAGCAGGGAGGACGGCGATGAGTCTGCGCGCGCGGATCAACTCCCCCGAGGAGAACGGCAGCCGGGGCGAGGACGGGCACCTGGTCGCCTCGTACCGGGCCAAGCTCCTGGAGGAGATCGACCTCGCGGAGATGAGCGCGCTCGCCGCGGCAGAGCGCAGGGCGCGGCTGGAGCGGGTGCTCGGGCACATCATCAGCCGTGAGGGCCCCGTGCTGTCGACGGTCGAGCGGTCGCAGTTGATCCGGCGCGTGGTCGACGAGGCGCTGGGCCTAGGCATCCTGGAGCCGCTGCTCGAGGACGCCTCGATCACCGAGATCATGGTGAACGGCCCCGACGCGATCTTCGTGGAGCGTGCCGGCCGGGTGGAGCAGCTGCCGCTGCGGTTCGCCTCGAACGACCAGCTCATGCAGACGATCGAACGGATCGTGTCGACCGTCAACCGACGCGTGGACGAGTCGAATCCGATGGTCGACGCCCGCCTCCCGTCCGGCGAGCGCGTCAACGTCATCATCCCGCCGCTGTCCCTGACCGGCGCCACGCTCACCATCCGCCGCTTCCCGCGCTCCTTCACGCTCCATGAACTGATCCAGTTCGGCTCGCTGGAGGAGCCGATGGTGTATCTGCTGGCAGGGCTGGTGCAGGCGCGGTTCAACATCATCGTGTCGGGCGCGACGGGCACCGGCAAGACGACCCTGCTGAACGCGCTGTCGGGCCTGATCCCCGAGAGCGAGCGGATCATCACCATCGAGGACTCCGCCGAACTCCAGCTCCAGCAGCAGCACGTGGTCCGCCTCGAGTCCCGCCCACCGAACGTCGAGGGCCAGGGCCAGGTGACCATCCGCGACCTGGTCCGCAACTCGCTGCGCATGCGCCCCGACCGGATCGTCGTCGGCGAGGTCCGTGGCGGTGAGTCGCTGGACATGCTCCAGGCGATGTCGACGGGCCACGACGGCTCGCTGGCCACCGTCCACGCCAACAGCGCCGAGGACGCGCTGATGCGGCTCCAGACCCTGGCCTCCATGTCCGACGTGGAGGTCCCCTTCGCCGCGCTGCACGACCAGATCAACAGCGCGGTCGACGTGATCGTGCAGCTCACCCGGTTCGCCGACGGGTTCCGCCGGGTCACCGAGGTCGCGCTCCTCGACAGCCACGGCGGCGAGCCGTACCGGCTGGCCACGGTCGCCCGCTTCGACGCGCGGCCCATGGCCGCCGACGGCCGGATCTACGGCGCCTTCCAGTACTTCCCGCTCACCCGCCGCAGCGCCGACCGCCTCCACATGGCGAGCCAGCCCATCCCCCAGGCCTTCGGCGTCGCCCAGTCCGCAGACCAGCTGGCCACCCGAGAAGCCAGGTAGGCAGGAGCCGACCATGGAACTGACGACCCTCGTCTCCCTCACCACCGGTGTCACCCTGCTGACCTGCGTCCTCGCCGTGGCTGGACTGCACGCGTACGCCATGGGCAGGGCCCAGCGACAGGCCCTCGTGGAGCGGCTGTCGTCCACCGGCCAGGTCCAGATCACCGGCCGCCGGCGCCGGTTCCGCGACCTGGACCGCCGCCTGCGCCGTACCCGCCTGGGCCGGAAACTGGAGCTGCGGCTGCTGGCGACGGGCCTGGACGTGACCCCGGGCGAGTTCTTCGTCGCGATGCTCGCCACGGTCGCCGGACTGTGGCTGATCGGCCAGGCCACCCTCGCCCCCTTCTTCGGCCCGATCGCCGGACTGCTGGGCGTCTGGGCGGCCGTCCAGTTCCTCAACTGGCAGCGCCAGAAACGCATCGAGAAGTTCATCAACCAACTCCCCGAACTGGCCCGCATCCTGGCCAACGCCACGCAGGCCGGCCTCGCCCTGCGCACGGCGATCGGCATGGCGGCGGAGGAGCTGGAGGCCCCGGCGGGGGAGGAGCTCGCCAAGGTGGCCAACCAGCTGGCGGTGGGCGCGTCGATGGACGAGGCACTGGGTGAGATGGCCGAACGGCTCCCGTCCCGCGAGCTGGTGGTCCTGGTCACCACCTTGGTGCTGTCCAACCGGGCGGGCGGCCAGCTGGTGAGCGCGCTCAGGAACCTCACGGAGACGCTGGAGGAGCGCAAGGAGACCCGCCGCGAGATCCGCACCCAGCTCTCGCAGGTGAGCATGACGTCGTACGCGGTCCCGGTGATGGGCGTGGGCTCGCTGTTCTTGATGAACGGCGTCAAGGACGGCGCCCTGGACCGGATGACGGGCTCCCCGGTCGGCCAGGCCTGCGTGATCATCGCGTTCGCGCTGTACGCCGTCGGCTTCGTCCTGATCCGCCGCATGTCCCGCATCGATGTCTGAGGAAGGGAGGGGACCGGCATGGCACTTGTGCTGGCACTGGTCATGGGCCTCAGCGTGTGGGGCGTCTTCGCCGGGATCCGGATGTACCGGGCGGAGGCGAAACTCCCCGCCGACCTCGTCCTCGCCCTGGAGGTGGGTTCGACCCGCACGGGCGCGGTGGACTCGCTGGTCGACCGGATGGGTATGCGGTACGCGCCCGCCGTACTGCGTCTGATGGGCCCCAGGCAGGTCGCCAGGTACCGCCGCCGGATCGACCTGGCGGGCAACCCCGGCGGCCTGACGATCGACCGTTACGCCGCGCGCCGCGCGGTCTACGGCTTCCTCGGCGGCGTCGGCGGCCTGGTGTTCCTGCTCCAGGGCAACGTGCTGATGACCCTGCTGCTGCTCGCCTTCGGCGGGTTCTGGACGGAGGTCGGTATCTGGTCGGCGATCCGGGTCCGCAAGGACGTGATCGACCGGACCCTGCCCGACTTCCTCGACGTCCTCGCCGTCGTGGTCAGCGCCGGCCTCGGCTTCCGCCAGGCCCTCGACCGGGTCGCGTCCCGCTACGAGGGCCCCTGGGCCGACGAGATCCGCATCACCCTGCACCAGATGGACCTCGGCATGAGCCGCCGCCAGGCCTTCGCGGAACTGCGGCGGCGCAACGACTCCGAGCAGGTCGCGATGTTCGTGACGGCGTTGCAGCAGGGGGAGGAACTGGGCGCGCCGATCGTGGACACGCTGGTGTCGCTGGCCAAGGACATGCGGCGCACGGACGCGCAGAACGCCCGGCGCAAGGCCGCGCGGGCCGTGCCCAAGGCCACGATGATGATCACGACGTTCATGGTCCCGGCGACGATGCTGCTGCTGGGCGCCGGCCTGCTCCTCGGCTCCGGCACGGACTTCGGCACACTCACGGGTGAGTGAGGACCATGACACTCACACCTACTGAGGGGGCGAGGGCGGCCTCGCGGGGGCGCCGCCAGGCGGATGTGCCGGGTGCCGGGCCGGCGGCGGTGCGGGTGGGGAGGGAACCCGGCGGGGCGGCCGCCGACGGTGCTCACGTCCCCGACGGGCCGTCCGCACGGAACGACGGCGGCCGCACGGTCGGTGAGGGAGGCGCGCCGGACCAGGCCGAAGGCCGGGCGCCCGCCACCGCACCCGCGCTCTCGATCCAGGTCAACGCCCTCCAGGCACTGTGCCGCCAGGTCTTCGGCTTCCGGCTCGCCATGATCGCCCTGGCCGCCCCGGCGGCCCTCCTCAACGCCTCACCCGGCCTGGGCGTACGCCTTGTCGGCGCGGCAGTGGTCGTCACCTTCATGGCCTCCTACGTCCTCTTCAGGGACTGGGAACGCTTCGCCCCCCTGCTGCTGCGCCACCCCACCCTCCTCGCCCTCGACACCCTCGTGGGCTCCCTCCCCCTCATCTCCGCGGGCCCCGACAGCACCCTCGCCTACGTCAGCGTCGGCACCCCCCTCCTCGCCGGCCTCGTCTACGGCTGGCGAGGCGCCGCGGTCTTCGCCTCCCTCCAGTCCCTGATCCTGCTCCTGGTCCACGCCACCCTCGCGAAGTCCCCCGACACCACTCCCGCCGAGACGCTCCTCCTCCCCGGCCTCTGCGTCATCACCGGCGCGGTCGGCTCCACCCTGCGCAACCTCATGCTCCGCTTCGGCGAAGCCACCCACGCCCTGACCACGGTCCAAGCCCGTCTGGCCGTCACGGAGGCGGTGGCGGCGGAGCGCGCCCGGCTGGCCCGCGAACTGCACGACTCGGTGGCGAAGACCCTGCACGGCGTGGCCCTGGCGGCGGACGGCCTGGCCAACTCGGCGGACCGACTCGACCCCTCCCTGGTCAAGGACCAGGCCGAACTGGTGGCCCGCTCGGCCCGCCGAGCCGCCGCGGAATCCCGCGAGCTCCTGACGGACCTCCGCCGGGAATCGGACCCGGCCCACGGCACGGACATACTCACGGAACTCGCCGCGCGCGCCGCCGACTTCACCACCCGGACCGGCGTCCCCACCACCTACCACCCCACCGGCGGCAGCGCCGTGCCGGCCGTCCCCCCGGCGGTGGCCCGCCAGCTCCTCACCATCGCGACGGAGGCCATGGAGAACGCCCACCGCCACGCGGACGCCACTCACGTCGACGTCACGGCGGGCGTCCAGGGGGACCTGCTCCTGCTCAGCATCTACGACGACGGCCGGGGCCTCGCCCCGGAAACCACCCTCGAACACCTCCGCAGAACGGGCCACTTCGGAGTGGTCGGCATGGTCGAACGCGCCGCCTCGGTCGGTGCCCGCATCCGCATCGGCCGCGGCCGGCACCCCAAGGGCACGGAAGTACGCCTGGAACTCCCGTTGGCCGCCCTCGACCCCACCTCCGAGAGGAGGCCGAACGATGCCGGACGCTGAGTACCCCTCCGCCCCCTTCCCACCTCCCTCGGACCCGACCGCCACGTCCCTTCGCGTGATCGTGGCCGACGACAACCCCGTGGTCCGCGCGGGTCTCACGGCCCTCCTCTCGGGCCGCGAGGACATTACGGTCGTGGCGGAGGCGGCGGACGGCCGAGAGGCGTACGAGGCGACCCGGACGCACCGCCCTGACGTGGTCCTATTGGACGTCCGCATGCCGGGCGTGGACGGCATCTCGGCCCTCCCGCACCTCGTACGCCTGGCCCCCGTCGTCATGCTCACCTACAGCCGCGAGCCGGACATCGTCGAGGAGGCCCTGCGGCGGGGCGCGGGCGGCTACCTTGTCCATGGCGAGTTCACGGCGGACCAACTGGTGGCGGCGGTACGGGACATCAGAGGCGGAAAGCCCCACTTCACCCCCACGGCGGCGGAGGCCCTCCTGGCCCAGCTCCGGCAGAGCGGCCCAGCAAATGCGACTGCAAACTCAAGGCTCCTTGCTCCGCCTAATTCTTCGGAAAAGCTTTCGCAAGTGCAACCGTTTGTGGCACAGTCTTCGTCATATCGCTCACAGGCCCAACTCAGCACGAGAGAGGCGGAGATCATGGACCTCATCGCATCCGGCATGAACAACCAGCAGATCGCCGCCACGTGCTTCATCAGCGAGAAGACGGTCAAGAACCACATCAACCGCATCTTCGCCAAGCTCCACAGCACGAGCCGCTCGGAGGCCACGGCGAAGTGGCTGGGGCTGGGGTGAGCGCGATGCATCGTCCACCGGCTCGTGATTGGGCCCACGATTGGGCCCTGGGACCCTCGGCGGACCCGGCGGCCCCCTCGTACGGTCGCGGCACCGAAGCCGCCACACCGGGAGGGGAACGCCATGAACAACTGGATGAACACCACCACCTCGTACCTCCGCACCCGCGCCGCCCACAACGACAGGGGCCAGACGGCGGTGGAGTACCTGGGGATCATCGCGGTTGTGGTGGCGATCGTGCTGGCGATCACGGGGACGGACATCGGGCAGTCCATTTTCGACGCGATCACGCAGAAGATTGCCGAGGTGACAGGTGGCTGACGCAGCCGCGTAGGTACCGCGACGCAGGGCAGGCCTTCCCCATCTACATCACGGTGGTGGCGAGCCTGCTCTTTCTCGCGTTCGCGTACCTTGCGGTCGGCCAGGCCGCGGCAACGCGCAACGAGGCCCAGGCCGGGGCAGACGCCGCGGCGCTAGCGGCGGCCCAGGACCTCCGGGACCAGATCGCGGGCGAATGGCTTGAGAACGTGCTGGACCCCACTTCATGGCAGGGCATCTTCAACGGCGAAGTGGAACTGCTGGGCAACCCTTGTGAACGCGCGGACCAACTCGCGGCGCAGAACGATGCTCACGTGGACGCCTGCGAAGCGGACGGCCTCCTGGGTTACAGGGTCGACGTCACGACCAACGAGCCTGTGGGGGAGACCATTGTGCCCGGCACGGAGGGGCAATTCGCGACGGCCCACGCCCTCGCCGTTGTCGAGCTCCGCTGCACGTACGCCCTCCCCAATGACGACGCAGGGGACGACGTCCTGCCGAGCCTCGACTGCGACGGCGAGAAATGGGACCTGGACCCGAAGAATCTGGACATCCTGCCCGAGCCCGAGGATCTCTTCGATGTCCACCTGGCGGATTGACAAGCGAACGACGAGTGACGAAGGAAGCAGAGGCATGAGCGTTCTGTTCACTGCGAAGGCCTGCAGGGGGATGGTCACGTTGACCGCCGCGGCCGGTCTGGCCTTCGGTATGGCTGGCTGTAGCGGCGGTGGCGGCCAAGACGAGAAGCCGGGCAGTTCGGCTTCTGCTTCTCAGGACGGCGGGTCTCAGCCGAGCGCTCAGGACGGGCAGTCGGAGGAGCCTCTGGCCGAGTTGAAGGGCTCTAACGGGCTGCTTCTGCAGATCATCTCGGCGCAACGTGACTCCGGCGGCTTCGTCACCGTCAACGCCAACCTGAAGAACGACGGCGCCAAGAGCATCGCGGTGCCGGCTGCGCTCAGTGGCAACGAGACCGAGATCATCAGGAACGGCCGGTCACTGGGGGGTGCCACGCTGGTGGACTCCCAGGGCAAGAAGCGGTACTACGTGCTTCGAGACACGGATGGTCGCCCTTTGACGACTACGGGGCTGTCCACGATGAAGGCGGGGGAGACCGTGTCCGTCTTCATGCAATTTCCTTCCCCGCCGACCAGCACAACCGAAGTCGCCTTCCAGCTGCCGACCTTCGCCAGCGCCACCATCACGATCTCCGGTTGAGGCCACCCATGACCCCTACCCGCCTCCCCCTGGCCCTCACCACAGCCACGATCATGCTCGCCACGACCCTCTGCGCCACCGCGACCGCGTACGCCGAGGACGATCCCAGCGTGCCCCCGGGCACCGAAGCAACCGCCTCCGCGCCCGTCGAGGTCGACGCCAACGACCCGGACCTGAAGATCCCGGAAGGCGCCACCCTCGCCGAACCCAAGGTCCTCGACATCAAGCAGGTCGTGGAGGACCAGAGCGGAGACGAACGCCGCGAGGACACCAACGCCGACGTGAAGTTCGCCCTCCAGGCGGAAGTCCTGTTCGGCAAGGACAGCGCGAAGCTCGGCGCCGAGTCGAAGGCCCGTATCGCCGCGATCGCCGACGAGATCAAGACCCAGAACGCGACCAAGGTCCGCGTCTTCGGCTTCACGGACAACCTCGGCTCGTCCGCCCACGGCGACTCCCTGTCCCGCCGCCGCGCCAACGCCGTGCACGACATCCTCGACACGGAACTGAACGACCCGAACATCACCTTCGAGGTACGCGGCTACGGCGAGCAGTACCCCATCGCGGACAACTCCACGGAGTCCGGCCGCAAGAAGAACCGCCGCGTCGAGGTCTCCTTCCCCCGCACCGAAGGCTGACGCACCCCGCCGGGCAGCCCACCCGGCGGGCACCACGACCCCCTCACCCCGCCCCGACCGCCCCCCGGACCTCCACCCTGACGCCCACCCGAACCCCCCACCCCGCCATCCTCCCGGCCTCGGCCTCCAGCACATGCCGCGCGCGCAGCCGAGGCAGGCCCAGCCGCCACGGCCTCATCGTGCGGACGGCGACGACGACCAGTTCCCGGTCCAGGTAGGCGACGTCGATGGGCATGCGCATCCGGAAGGTGTGGACGCTGTTCGCGGGGGACAGCAGCATCGCGCCCTCTACGGCGTCCCGCCCGAGCAGCCCCCGCGTACGGGCCCGGTACGACGTCGCGATCTCCAGCGGAACCGTCGCACCCCCCTGCACGACCAACTCCCCCCGCCCGTCCCGCCAGCGCCGCCCCATGGCCATGCCCCTGCCCCTCCGTCGTCCGCCCGTACCCGGTGTGCGAACCGACCGTATCCACGGCGGGCGGCCCGGAACCGGCACCGGCCCCCACCTCGGCGCCGCAACGTCCACCGCCGCACCGCTCGGCCAGGCCGAGTCCGAACCGAACGTCGCGCGACGGAACGAGACCGGCGTACACCCTTCGACGCAGAGCGGCACCATGCCGGCACCGTAAAGCGGTTGTCCGCTCAACCGGCCCCGGGTAGGAAGGCCGCATGACAGGACTCGGCGCTGTGTTCCGTCCCCAACTTCCCCCCGAGCGGCTGCGTGCCCTCGCCCAACTGGCCGACGACACCGGCCTCGACGAACTCTGGCTGTGGGAGGACTGCTTCCGCGAAGGCGGTGTCTCCACCGCCGCGGCCGCCCTCGCCTGGACCGAGCGGGTCCGGATCGGGGTGGGCCTGCTCCCCGTGCCGCTGCGGAACGTCGCCGTCACCGCGATGGAGGCCGCCTCGCTGCACCGTATGTTCCCCGGCCGCCCGGTCCTCGCCGTCGGGCACGGCGTGCAGGACTGGATGGGCCAGGTCGGCGCCCGCGCCGCCTCCCCGCTGACGCTGCTGCGCGAGCATCTCGACGCGCTGCGGGCGCTGCTGCGAGGGGAGCGGCTCACCACCGAGGGGCGGTACGTCCGACTCGACGACGTCGCCCTCGACTGGCCGCCGCAGGGCCCGGTCGAGATCCTCGCCGGCGCCACCGGCCCGCGCACCCTCCAGTTGTCCGGCGCGGCGGCGGACGGCACCGTCCTCACCGCGGAGACACCCCCGGAGGGCGTACGCCTGGCGCGTCGGCTCATCGACGAGGGGCGGACGTCGGCCGGCCGCACCGACCCGCACCGCGTCGTCGTCTACCTCCTCGCCGCCACCGGTCCCGACGCGGCCGACCGCCTGCGTGCCGAGCTCAGCGCCGAGGGCCTCGCCGACGTCCCCGACCTCGGTGTCGCCGGGGACGCGGCGACCGTCGCCAAGGCCGTCGAGCAGCTCACCGAGGCCGGTGCCGACACGGTGATCCTCCAGCCCACGGGCGACGAACCCGACCCCGAGGGCTTCGTCCGCTTCGCCGCCCAGGAGGTCCGTCCTCTCGTCCCGTAGTCGCAGGAGCTACCCGGCGGGGCGGTGGTCGCCCGTCGTCCCGTCGATGAGCTCCCGCACGACATCCATGTGCCCTGCGTGTCTGGCCGTCTCCTCGATCAGGTGGACGATCACCCACCGCAGGGACATGGACCCCTCGCGCCACGCGGGGCTGCCCGTGTCGTCCAGCGACAGCTCGGTGATGGTGCGGTCGGCGGCGGCGCGTGCGCGGCCGTAGAAGTCGACGATCTGCTGGGTCGTCTCACCCTGGTCGGCCCGCATGTCCTCGTTCTCGTACGGGTCGAACCAGAGCGGCTCCACCTCGCGGCCGAACGTCTCCACCAGCCAGCCGTACTCCACCGACCCCAGGTGCTTCACCAGGCCGAGCAGGCTCGTGCCCGACGGTGTCACCGGTCGCCGCAACTGCTCGTCGTCCAGGCCCTCCAGCTTCCACAGCACCGCGTCCCGGTGCCGGTCCAGACTCGCGTGCAGCGTCGCCTTCTCGCCGCCCCGGTACGGCATGCCCGCACCGCCCTGATGCGCCCCGCCCTCGTTCACCATGCCGGAAAATTAGCAGCGGCCACTGACAACGCCCTGCGACGATCGAGCCCATGCACGCCGACGACCGCCCCACCGATCCCCGCCCCACCTTCGAGGAACTCCTCGCCGAAGGTGCCGCCGTCCCCACCGAGGGCTGGGACTTCTCCTGGTTCGAGGGCCGGGCCACCGAGGCACGGCCCTCCTGGCGTTACGCCGCGTCGCTCGCCGGGCGTCTCGCACGCGCGCGTGCCGCCCTCGACGTCCAGACCGGCGGCGGCGAGGTCCTCGACTTCGCGCTCGGCGCCGCCGCCCGCCGGCCCGGGCTCGCCGCCGCGACCGAGGGCTGGCCGCCGAACGTCGCCAAGGCCACGGAGCTGCTGGGTCAGCGCGGCGTCGTGGTCGTCGCCGCGCCGGAGGACGCCCCGCTGCCCTTCGCCGACGCGGCCTTCGACCTGGTCTCCAGCCGCCACCCCGTACAGCCGCACTGGGACGAGATCGCGCGGGTGCTGCAGCCGGGCGGTACGTACTTCGCCCAGCACGTGGGGCCCAGCAGCGTCTTCGAGCTCGTCGAGTACTTCGTCGGCCCGCGGCCCGAGGAGGTGCGGGCCGGTCGCCACCCCGAACACGAGCGGGCGGGCGCGCAGGCGGCCGGTCTGGAGGTCGTCGAGCTGCGCGCGGAGCGGCTGCGGATGGAGTTCCACGACATCGCCGCCGTCGTCCACTTCCTGCGCAAAGTGATCTGGATGGTGCCGGGGTTCACCGCCGAGGCGTACGAGGACAGGCTCCGCGCCCTGCACGAGCGGATCGCGACGTGGGGCCCCTTCGTGGCCCACAGCACCCGGCACCTCTTCGACGTCCGCAAGCCGGCCGGCTGACCGGGGCGGGGCTCAGGCGTGCGGCCCCGCCGTCCCCTGCCCGATCACCAGCTCCGCCCCAGCCCCTGCCTCCGCCACCGCCGCCACCCGTTCGGCCTGCTCCACCAGCTCCCGTTCCTGCCGTGCAGTGAGCGCGCCCAGGGGCTCCACCGTGACCGTCATCCGCCTCCCCCGGCGCCGCTGGTGCCACACCCCGGCCACCACGCCGTCGACCAGCAGCAGCGGATGGTTGCCCGCCTGGCCCCGGGACAGCGCCCGGTCGAAGGCGCGCCCCGGGAACAGCAGCTCGCGCGGCTGTGCGGCGATGCCGTAGGCGTCGAAGTACGGCAACAGCCGTACGCCCCGCACCGGCCCCTTGGGGAACTCCCCGTCGCCGGCCACCACCCACGCGCGCGTGCCCTCGAACACGACCTCCTCGATCTCCCCCTCGGCGGCCAGCGAGGCGAACAGCTCGCCGGCCCAACCGGGTGACGCCGCCAGCCACTTCGCGAAGTGCTGCGGGGTCCCCGGCCCGTACGCGTGCAGGTGACGGCGGACGAGAAGGCGCAGCGCCTCCCGCGGGGGCAGCGGCGTGAAGAGGGGCGGGCGGGTGTACGTGGTCCCGCGGCCGCGGTTCGGCCCGAAGCACACGGCGCCGGACTGGCCGGCCAGGTGCAGGACCGTCCGCCAGCGCGGCCACAGCTCCTGGAAGGCCGGCATCACCCGCTCCCCGGCCCAGGGACCGGTGCGCGCGACGATCGCCTCGCCCAGTTCGTCCACGGTCAGACACACGCCGCTGAGCGCGTCGCCGATCGCGGCGAGGACCTGCTCGCTCTGTTCGCCGCTGAGCCGGACGCCCGGCGGGAAGGGGGCGGTGGCCGTCGGCACGGCGGGCAGGGCTGCGCACCACTGGGGGAGTTCCCGGCTGTCGAGCAGATGCACGGTCCCCCGTGGGCCGTACGTCCTGACGAGCGAGCGCTCCATCCACAGGGCGGCGCGTACGTCCGCCCGGGTGATGTCGGCGCGCCGGACCCCGACGGACAGTTCGGCCGCCGACATCACCTGCGCGTGCGCCCCGCGCATGGCGGCGACGACGTCGGCGACCGGAGTAACGGCCGTCGCCGGATTGGCCAGGAACTGCCGCTCCAGCCGTCGTGCGCCGGCCTGGTCCCACCTGATCCCTTTGCTCTTCACGGTGATGGCAGGACACCGGGGCGGAGCGGGGTCGGAGTCCGTCCTCTTCGAGGCGGATCCGGTGTGCGGCGCGCCGCGGAGCCCGCCCTC
>NZ_JBFBJT010000016.1:0-75732 GCF_040686175.1 Streptomyces sp. NPDC086077
GCCCCGCCCGGACTGCACCGGACGATCGCGCTGGCGCACCGCAGCGATGTGGCTCCGCCCCGGGCCGCCCGGGAGTTGCAGCGGATGCTGCTGGAGCGGTGAGGGGTTCGGTCCGGTGGCGCCGCCCTGCCGCGGCGCCGGGGCGGGGTGCGGGTTGTGGGGGCTGGTCGCGCAGTTCCCCGCCCCCCTGAGGGCGTCGGGGCACAGGGCGGTGTGGAGGTGCTCCTGAGGATCTGATGGCTCAGGTTGTCGCGTCCGCCATCGCCAGTTCGTGGAGGCGTTCCGGGGGCCCCGGGCGGGCGTAGTACCAGCCCTGGGCCGTGTCGCAGCCGAGTATGCGGAGCTGTTCGGCCTGGGCGCCGGTTTCCACGCCCTCGACCGTGACCGCGAGGTCGAGGCTGTGGGCGAGGGAGACGATGCCTTCGACGATCTTGAGGTCGACGGGGTCGGCGGGGAACTGCTGCATGCTCTGGGTGAAGGAGCGGTCCAGCTTGAGGATGCTCACCGGGAGACGGCGGAGGTTGGCGAGGTTGGAGTAGCCCGTGCCGAAGTCGTCCAGGGCGATGTCGACGCCCATCTCGGCCAGCCGGCGCAGCGGCTTGAGCAGGTCGTCGTCGGCGCCGATCAGGGCGGACTCGGTGACCTCAAGGCACAGGGCGTCGGGCGAGACGCCCGCCGCCTCCAGGATCTCGACGGTGTCCTGGACGAGGCCGGGGTGGGTGAGCTGGCACGGCGAGAGGTTGACGTTGATGCGCAGCGGCGCGGACGGCGTGCCGGCGTGGCGCTCCCGCCAGTCGCGGGCCTGGCGCACCGACTGCTCCAGGACCCAGCGGCCGAGGGGGACGATCAGCCCGGTGTGCTCGGCGAGCGGGATGAACCGGTCGGGGCCGAGCACACCGTGCTGCGGGTGCAGCCAGCGGACCAGGGCCTCGGCGCCGCGCACACTGCCGTCGCCCAGGTGGACCAAGGGCTGGTACTCGATGAAGAACTCGCCGCGTTCCAGTGCCGTCGGCAGCGCCGTGGTCAGGCCGTTGCGGGTGATCGCGCGGGCGTCGGCCTCGGCGTCGGCCACCTCGAAGCGGTTGCCGCCGGCCGACTTGGCCCGGTACATGGTGATGTCGGCGCTGCGCAGCACCTCGGCCGCGCTGCGCTCCCCCGCCGCGCCCTCGACGACGCCGATGCTGCCGCGCACGGTCAGTTCACGGCCGTCCACGGTGATCGGGGCGACCAGCGCGTTCATGATCCGAACGGCCAGTTCGTCGACCTCGCGCTGGGTGTCGGGCCCGGTGGTGAGCGCCACGAACTCGTCGCCGCCGAGCCGCGCGACCATCTCGCCGGGCGCGGTGGCGCAGGCCTGGAGCCGGTCTGCCACCTCCACGAGCAGCCGGTCGCCGGCCGCGTGGCCGAGGCTGTCGTTGATGGTCTTGAAGCCGTCGAGGTCGAGGTAGCACAGGCCGAAGCGCTGCCCCTCGCCCGCGCCGAGGACCTTCTCCAGGCGTTCGAAGAACAGGGTGCGGTTGGGCAGTCCGGTGAGGGCGTCGTGGGTGGCCTCGTAGCGCAGCCGGAGGTTCAGCAGCCGCCGCTCGGTGGTGTCCTCCATCAGCGCGAGCTGGTACTGCGGGTTGCCGTCGGGGTCGCGCAGCAGGGAGACGGTGAGGTTGGTCCACAGGACCGTGCCGTCGGGCCGGTAGAAGGCCTTCTCCACGTGGTAGTGCTCGCGTTCGCCGCGCACCAGCTCCTCGTAGAGCCGCCAGACCTGGGGGGCGTCGTCGGCGTGGGTCCACTCCTGGACGTTGCGGCCGCGCACGTTCTGTTCGGAGCCGCCGAACATGCGCATCAGCGCGCCGTTGACCTCCAGGACGTTGCCGTCGAGGTCGGCGATGCCGATACCTATGGCCGCGCCCTCGAAGACCGCGCGGAACCGGGCCTCGCTGGCGTGCAGCGCCTGCGCCACGACACCCTGGGCGCGCAGCGCGGCCTGCGCGATGGTCTCCTGCTCGGCGAGGGTGCGTTCACGCAGCGCCTGGGCGAATCCGGCGGCCATGGCGTGCTGCAGGCGGGCCGAGCGGGCCCGCAGGTCCTCCTGGGGACCGTCGTCGCCGCAGTAGAGCACCAGATAGGCGTCGACGCAGTCCAGGGCGTGGCTGAGCGCCTCCGGGTCCGTGCAGTGCGCGCCGACCAGGGCGGCACCGACCGCTCGGCCCTCGGCGGCGTCGAAGGCCCGGGCGCGTAGTGCCGCGCTCAATCTCCGGGCCAACGGCAGCAGTTGCTCCTCGAACTCGGGTCTGGTCAGGGACGTCGAGGTGGCCGGGTAGACCGCCCGGCTCCAGATCGTCGCGAACCGCCGCACTCTGTCTTCCGGCCCGTCCGGCTCCGCGCTCACGCCGTACGCCCCACGCCCGCGAAACCGGAGAAGGCATACGGATCCTCGTCCTCCGGCGCGGTCTCGGGCCGCCAGACGGGCATCGGCACCAGTCCCGGTTCCACCATGTCGTACCCTTCGAAGAACCGCGCGATCTCCTCGCGCGAGCGCATGAGCAGCGGGTTGCGAAGGTCCCTGTATACGTCGACCGCGCCACCCGCCCGCTCGGGTGACAGCGGGATTCCCTCGTACGAGGCATGCGTGAGAATCAGCATGCTGCCGGGCGCGAGCGCCTCGCTCAGTTGAGCCACCACCCCGTACGGGTCGTCCGCGTCCTCCACGAAGTGCAGTATGGCAACGAGCAGCAGCGCCACGGGCCGCTTCAGGTCGAGCAGTTGCTCCACCTGCGGGCTGGACAGGATGTCCTGGGGCTTGCGCAGATCGGCCGCGACCACGGCCGCGTCGTCGTTGCCTTCGAGAACGGCCTCGCTGTGCGCGACGGCTACCGGGTCGTGGTCGACGTAGACCACGCGCGCGCCGGGGCTGGCCTCCTGGGCCACCTCGTGGACGTTGCCGTACGTGGGGATGCCCGAGCCGATGTCCAGGAACTGGGTGATGCCCTCGACGGCCGCGTGGCGCACCGCGCGGCGCATGAAGGCCCGGTTCGCCTGCATGATCTTGGGCAGTCCCGGCAGGAACTCCATGGCCCGGCGGGCCGCTTCCCGGTCGACCTCGAAGTTGTGCGAACCGCCCAGGTAGTAGTCGTAGATCCGCGCGACACTCGGCACCGAGATGTCGATGCTTCGTGGGGCCCAGGCGGGACGCTCCATCTATCTCTCCAAGGCGTAGGCGATCCGGTGTTCGAGCAGAGGCTACTGATCGCCTGCCAAAGGAGCGACCCGAAACGGAAATTGACCGTCCGTTCCCGGTCACTGCCTGCGGCACGTGCCGAATCGGCCCACCGGCGAACGCCTACGAAACAACGGCAGAACGGTCCGCATCCCGCGTGGTGTGCGGGGTGCGGACCGCTCGGTCGTGCGCCGGGCCGAACCGGGGGAGGTCCTCTGCTACTGGGCGGGCGCGCCGACGGGCTTGCCGTCGGGCTTCACGGCGAACCAAGTGCCGCCCACGCCCTGGCCATTGGTGTCACCGGGCTTCTTGTCACCGGTGAAGGTGTAGATCGGTACGCAGTCGATGGTCTGCTGCTTGATGCCGTCGGGCCGGTCGAAGACGACGTAGCCCCGGTTGGCGGTGGAGCCCTGGAGGTCGATGCCCTTGGTGTCCTTCGCGTCGACCGGCGCGACGACCGGCCACTTCTCCAGGCACTCGCCGGTGCACGCGGTCTTCATCGGCCACTGGGAGTCCTTCATGAAGCGGTAGACCGTGTGGCCGTTCTTGTCGACGACGATCTCACCGAGCTTCGCGTCCTTGCGGGTGGACAGTCCGGGCAGGTCGGCCGACGTGGCCTTCTTGCCGTCGGGGGCCAGCGCGTACCAGGTACCGCCCACGCCCTGGCCCTTGGTGTCGCCCGGGTTGACGTCCTTCGCATAGCGGTACGCCGGCCAGCCGCCGACGGTCAGCTGCCTGGTGCCGTCGGGACGGGTGACCTCGCCGAGCAGCGCCTCGTCGACGCCCTCGCCCGCGGTGGCGTCACCGGCGGGGACGGGCGGCCATGCGGTCGCGCAGTCGCCCTCGCAGTTGGTCTTCGGCGGTTCCGCCGTGTCCTGGTCGAAGCGGTAGAGGGTACGTCCGGCACTGTCGGACAGCACCTGACCGAGCTCCGCGTTGGCCGCGACCGACAGCTTGCCCGCGGGCGCCGCCTGGGCACCCGCGTTCTGCTCGCCCGCCGCGGCACCGGCGCCGGTGCCGGCACCGGCACTGGTGTCGAGCCCCGTGCCTCCGTATCCGCCGGCCGCGGCCGTGGCGCCCACGTTCTGGCTGGCCGACTGTGGTCCGCTTTCCTGACCGCACGCCGTCGTCAACGCCAGTACGGCCGCGGCACTCACCACGAGCGAGGCGCTCCGCCAGGAGGTCTTCATCGTCAACTCCCCATAGTCACCTGGATATTGCAGCGCCCTGCTGTGCCGCCGCACGACAATGGGTACGAACGGGGACGCCGGTTGTGTTCAACCGGATCGCAGATTTCTTTTTCGGAGCCGGCCACCGCTCGTATGTGCGTCCGGGTGTCCGGACACCCGGACACCCGCCGATCAAACCCGAAGTCACCCACTTCCCCCGTTCGGGGCAATCCCCCGGCCGCCCGGCGTGTGGCGGCACGAGAAGCCTCATGATCTCGGTCGTGCATGGTTCCGAATCGACCCAATCGCCCGTCCGGGCACGGATGTTGGTCCTGGTCACCCTGACCGTGGCGCTCGTCGGCGCCCCCGTCGGCGTGACCGTGGCCGACTCCTGTGCGTACGCGTCGACCGGACCGGGCGGCACGGAGGCGGTGGCGGTCGCGGGGAGCCGGACATGGCCCGTTCCCCCGACCTGCCCCAGCCCCACGCCCACCCCGAGTCCGCCGCCGACACCGAAGCCGCCACCCGAACCGACCCCGCCACCACCACCGCCGCCGCCACCACCACCGCCGGAACCCACCCCGCCACCGAAACCCAGCCCACCACCGAAGCCGACGCCCACACCGCGGCCCGAGCCACCTCGGCCCGCACCGCCGCCCCCGCCGGCTCCCGCACCCCCGCCGGCTCCGGCACCCAGGCCGACGCCGCCACCACCGCCCGCCCCGAAGCCGTCACCGACCCCGTCGGCCAAGCCCACCCCGCGTCCGACCGTGACGCCGGTGAGCTACCCGCGCTATCGCACCCCGCCGCGCAACCGGCAGACCCGGGACGGCCAGTCCCCGGTCACGTACGTCCTGCTCATCACCGTGCCGGCGCTGCTCGCCGTCGCCGCCCTGCGTCCGCGCTGATCCCTGGAGGCTTCCGTTGCCGGAATGGCTTGTTCTCACCCTCGCGATGCTGGCCGCCTGTGCCCTGGTGGTCTTCATCACCCTGCTTCGCAACCGTGCGGCGTCCGAGGACGAGGATCCCTCCGAGACCCCGGACGTCATCGAGTACATGACGATGTGGATCGGCGTGGTGTACGCCATCGTGCTCGGCCTGGCCATCGCCGGCGTGTGGGAGGCACGCAGCGTCGCCCAGGACCATGTGCGGGCGGAGGCGCAGGCGCTGCACGAGATCACGGAACGGGTCCGGGTGTACCCGTCCGACGCCCGTGACCGGATTCGGGAGGATGTCAACACCTATGTCGGACACGTCGTCACCACCGAGTGGAAGGCGATGACCGAGGAGGGCAAGGTCACCGAGCGCGGCACCGAACTGCTCGACCAGGTGCGCGCGACCGTCACGGACTACGAGCCGAGGAGCGACTTCGAGGCGCAGGCCTACCAGCCGCTGGTCGACCAGGTGGCCGAGGCGGACCGGGCACGCCACGCACGGGCGGACTCGACCGAGCCGACCATGCCGGGCGTGGTGTGGTTCGGGCTCATCGCGGGGGCCGTGATCACCGTCGGCATGATCCTCGCCCTGCAGATCCGGCGCACTCCGCGCGAGTTGGTCCTCGCCGTGCTGTTCTCGGCGCTGATCGCCTTCCTGCTCTTCCTGATCTGGGACTTCGACTCGCCCTACAGCCGGGGCGTCGCGGCCTCGTACCAGCCCTTCCTGGACCTCTTCCCGGACGTCAAGGACTGACGGGGAGCCGACGGGGTCCCAGGCCGCCCCGCACCGGCTGACGCCCGCGCACCCCGGGGCTGCCGGGGCCTCCGGGGGACGTCCGGCACGCCGCCGCCGTCCCCCGGCCGCAGCATCCCCGTCCCCCGGCCGGCCCACATCCCTGCCCCGTTCGCACCACTGCGATCGCGGACACGCCCGCCTGTTCCTAGCGTTTCAGTCATCGAGGAGCATTTCCGGTGTGAGCGGACAGATCCGCAGCTGCTTCTCGGGAACCGGAGGATCCACATGGTCGCGATACGCGGGGCAGCGCGCGTTGTCGGCCGCGAGCGGGCACTCCGGCCGCCGACGACCACGGCACCCCGTACGGACATGACGTCGGCCCCGGGACCGACCGGGGTCCGGGGCCGACGTCGTACGTGCGATCAGGTCTCCCGACGCGGGGCGGCGCGTGGGACGTGGTTCCCGGAGCGTCAGAGGTGGTTCTCGGAGCGGCGGCGCATCCAGAACACGCCGCCGCCGATGACGGCCGACGCGACCAGCCCGCCGCCGATGGCCACGTCGGTCGGCGTCGCCCCGGTGGAGATGCTGCCGCCGAGACCGCCGCGGACACCGCCGATGACGGTGAAGGCGTTCGCACGGGTCAGCCGTCGGCCCGAGCAGTGGACGGTGATGTCGTAGGTTCCGGGCCGGGCGTCGCTGTAGATCGTCGCGAAGCCCCTCGACGTCCGGTTGGAGCCGTTGACCGGTGAAAGGGTGGTCGTGCTGAAGGCATCGGAGTACATGGCGCCGCCCCGCGGGCAGGCGTCCACGGTGACCGTCATCTGGCCCCCGCGGGCGATGACGCTGGGCAGGGCGACGATGTTGGCCGGGGAGTCCCCCGCGACGGCCGCCGGGGCCGGGACCCCGAGTAGCGCGGCGGCCGCGGCGGAGACCGCCAGGGCACGAGAGTTACGCATGTCATCCTCCGCGGAAGACGCCCCGGGACCCGTTCCCGGTAAATCGGCGAGACAGCGTCTCCCAGCAAAACCCTCAGTTGCCTTGCGCAGATTCGCATTTCGGGGTTGGGCCGTCCTGGTGAAACAACACGCCGCGAGATAAGCGCACAATCAGATATCGCCGCAGGTCACGGACCATTGGAAAAATCCTGCGTGCGGCAACTCGGATGGCGCACCGGGCATGACCGGTACACCCATTCGTCTCTCTCCCGTCGCCGGTTTCCCGTCGAGGTCTTAGCGTGCTCGCAGGCGCTGAATTGACGTGGCGACGGCCACGTCGAGAGGGGATGACACCATGTTCCTTTCCGAGCTGGCGGAAGAGGAGGAGCGGCAGAGGAAGCGTGCGCCGTGGGGCGTGATAGCTCTTGTTCTGCTGACCGGCCTCGCGCTCATCCGGAACGGCTCGGGCGAGTTCGACGTGGGTCCGCCACAGCCCGCGTCGGCGGCGGCCGCGGACAGCCGCTCCACCCCGGCCGCCTTGGGGAACTCCCCGCAGGCGCTGCAGTACTCCCTGCCCGACTGGATCCGCATTCCCGCGATCCAGGTCGACGCGCCCGTGATGCCGGTGGGCCTGGACGCACAGGGCTGGGTGGACGCGCCGCCTCCCGAGGACCCCAATCTGGCGGGCTGGTTCACCGGCGCCGTCTCGCCCGGCGAGAAGGGCACCGCGGTGGTGGTCGGCCATGTCGACAACCAGGCAGGTCCCGCCGTGTTCTACGGCCTCGGCGCGCTGAAGCGCGGAAACCGGGTCGAGGTGGTCCGGCAGGACAAGAAGAGGGCCGTGTTCGAGGTCTACGGCGTCGAGGTGTTCGCGAAGAACAACTTCCCCGGCGACCGCGTCTACGGCTCCAAGGGCGTCCCGGAACTGCGGGTCATCACCTGCGGTGGCGGTTTCTCCAAGCAGAACGGCTACGACGGGAACGTCGTCGCCTTCGCCCGCCTGGTCGAGGTGCGCTGAGCGTGCCGCGACCGGGCGGGCGACCGCCGGTCACACCTGGTACCGGCGTGGCACGGTGAGGTGGTACCCGGCGTCCAACAGGTGCGGCAGATAGTCGCGCAGCGCCCGCACGCTCTGCGAGCGGTCGCCCCCGGCGTCGTGCGCGAGGACCACGACGCCGGGGCCGGCGCCGCCCTCCACCCGGTCGACGATGGTGCGGGTGCCGGGCTCGGTCCAGTCGAGGGTGTCGACGGTCCAGGCGAGGGGTTCCATTCCGAGTTCGGCGCCGAGCTGGAAGGCGGCGCGGTTCCAGGCGCCGTAGGGGGCGCGGAACCACCGGGGCTGCTCGCCGTACGCCTTCTCGATGATCTCGCTGGTGCGCTCCATCTCGGAGCGGATGCGGGCGCGGCTGAGCGTGGTGAGCAGCGGGTGGGACCAGGTGTGGTTGCCGACGACATGGCCGTCGTCCGCCATCTCGGCGAGCAGGTCCCGGTGCTCGGCCGCCATCTCGCCGCACACGAAGAACGTCGCGCGCACGTCGTACTCACGCAGGGTGCGCAGGATGTCGGGGGTGTAGCGCGGGTCGGGGCCGTCGTCGAAGGTCAGCACCATGGTGCGGCCGATTCCGCTCATGCGCAGCAACGGTTCGCGGCGGACCCGGGTCCGGCCGGAAGCGGCCGGCGGGCCCTGGCCGGCCAGGGGCTGGAGACGGTAGGCGGACGGCTTGAGCGGGCGTCGTGCCGGGGGTCCCGGGGCGGGGGCTGCGGACTGGCCGGCCTCGCCGCCCGAACCCGCCTGCAGCAGACCGGCGGCACCGGCGGCGCCCAGGGCCCCGAGACCGGCGAGCAACGCCCGTCGACGGGTGAGCAACTGATCCTTCTTCATGACTCATCAGTCGCCCCGCGCACCCCGGCCCCACCTCAGCGACACCGGCGCGGCGGCAGGAAAGCACCCGGGCGGCCGAGTCGGGGCGATGTCGCGTCCGGTCCGTCAACGGCGGCGCACCACCGGGAACGGCGGCGTCTTAGGGAGGGTCAGGCCGGTGAGGAACATGACCACGCGGTCGACGCCGATCCAGAGGCCGCCGGTGAGGGCATGGCGTGTTCGTGGTCGCCGATGTCGGCGCCGGTCCTGAAGCGCTCCGGCGCGGGGGCGAGGTCCTCGCCGGTGAGGGCGGGCCCTGCGTGGGGACGGGCCGGAGCCGGGCGTTCGGGTGCCCCCTTCTCCCGGAGCGTGCGCGGCGACGGTACGGAGACGAAGGGCCTCGACGACGGCTGAGGCGAGGCCGAGCCGGTCGAGGGCGGCGGCGTCGCGGTAGTGCCCGCCGCCGCCCGTCGAGCGTGGCCTCCCGGCGGGCGGAGGCACCGCTTCCGATAGCCTCGGGCCGTGACGGAACAGCATGCGCACCAGTTCGAGCGCGGCACGGACGGACCGAAGGTCATCGTGGTCGGAGTGGACGGCTCCGACTCCTCGCTGCGGGCCGCGGCGTACGCCGTCGGACTGGCCAGGCGGCAGAGGGCGCTGCTGGCGCTCGTGTACGTGCAGCCCGTGCTGGCCGCGGGCGCGGCGCTCGGGGCGCCCGTCGCGGTGACCACCGACGAGATCGCCGAGGACCTGGTGGCGCAGATCCGGGACGCCACCGACCGGGTCAAGGGGATATTCGACCTCCGCTGGGAGTTCCACACCTTCCGCGGCGACGCCTACAACGGATTGGTGAAGGCGGCGGACGAGCTGAAGGCGGACGCCGTGGTGGTGGGCGCCTCCGAGCAGGCGGGGCACCGGATCATCGGCTCGGTGGCGATCCGGCTGGTCAAGGCTGGACGCTGGCCGGTGACAGTCGTGCCGTAGGGGTGCGTGGCGTCTTCCCTCGGGTGCGCTGCTGAGCCATCATGATCCGCCGTCAGCCGTTTGGCGATCGCGAAGAGGTGAGGCGTATGGCCCGGCTCCGAATGGGCGAGGGGATTCTCCGTCGCAAACCCATCGAGCACATCGAAGACACGGAAGTCACCGAAGGCACCAAGCTCGAACGGTCGCTCGGACTGGGGCAGCTGACCGCGATCGGCGTCGGCGGCATCATCGGCGCGGGAATCTTCACGCTCGCCGGCGCCGTGGCCAACGGCACGGCCGGGCCCGCGGTGCTGGTGTCCTTCCTCATCGCGGGTGTGGCGAGCGCGGCTGCCGCGTTGTCCTACGCCGAGTTCGCGGGCCTCATCCCGAAGGCCGGCTCCGCCTACACGTACGGCTACGCGGTGCTCGGTGAGCTGGTGGGCTGGTTCATCGGCTGGGACCTGCTGCTGGAGTACACGGCGATCGTGGCGGTGGTCGCGATCGGCATCTCGGGCTACTTCAACTTCCTGGTCAACCAGTTGGGCGCCGACCTGCCGAGCTGGATGCTGGGGGCGCCCGGCACCGGTGAGGGCCACCGGGTCGACCTCTTCGCGGCGGTGCTCTGCCTGTTCATCGCCTATCTGCTGACCCTCGGCATCCGCAACGCGGCCCGTTTCGAGATGATCGTCGTGGTGCTGAAGGTGCTGGTGGTGCTGCTGGTCATCGGCGTCGGCGTCTTCCACATCGACAGCGCGAACTACAATCCGTTCTTCCCGTACGGCGTCAGCGGCGCGTTCACCGGTGCGGCCACCGTGTTCTTCGCGGTCTTCGGGTACGACGCCATGTCCACGGCGGCCGAGGAGTCGAAGGACGCGCAGCGGCACATGCCGAAGGCCATCATCTACTCGCTGGCGATCTCGATGGTGCTGTACGTGGCCGCGTGTCTGGTGCTGACGGGCATGCAGAAGTACACGGAGATCGACCCGGAGAGCGGCTTCTCCACGGCGTTCGAGTCGGTGGGGCTGGACGCGCTGGCGAACGTGATCGCGGTGGGCGCGATCATCGGCATCCTCACCGTGATGTTCACGTTCATGCTGGGCGTCACCCGCGTGTGGTTCTCCATGTCCCGGGACGGGCTGCTGCCCAGGTGGTTCGCCAAGACCCACCCGACCCGGCATGTTCCGACGCGGGTGACCTGGATCGCGGGGGTCGCGTCGGCCGCCATCGCCGGGTTCCTGCCGATCGGCGAGGCGGCCGAACTGACCAACATCGGGATCCTGCTGGCGTTCGTGGTGGTGTGCATCGCGGTGATCGTGCTGCGCTACCGGCAGCCGGAGCTGCCGCGCACCTTCCGCACGCCGTGGATGCCGTTCGTGCCGGCCGTGGGTGTCCTGTTCTCGATCTGGCTGATCACGTTCCTGCAGTGGCAGACCTGGGTGCGGTTCGCCCTGTGGTTCGCGCTGGGCCTGGTGTTCTACTTCGCCTACTCGTACCGGAAGTCGAAGCTGGCCGGCCGTTAGAGGCCGCGCAGGAAGTCGAGCAGGGCCGTGTTGAAGACCCCCGGCTTCTCCAGGTTGGGATAGTGGCCGGTGCCGTCGACGGTCAGTGAGCGGCCGTCCGCGACGGTGCCGGCCAGCCGCTCGGCCGCGGCGAGCAGTTCGGCGGGTTCGAGGCCGCCGTTGACGGTGAGCACCGGGACGCCGGTCTTCGCCACCCGGTCCCAGGTGCCGGTCACGGGCACGTGCCAGTCCTTCTCGCCGGGCGTGTGCTTGGAGATCGTCGCGAGTGCCATCTCCCGCAGCCCGCGCAGGATGTCCGGGTCGATGTCGTCCACGCTCCGGTGCGGTCCGGGGACGACCCGCAGGAAGGCGCCCAGCCAGGCCTCGATGTCGCCGGCGCCCAGCGCGCGGGCGTGCTCGGCCTGGATCTCCACGTGCCAGGGATCCGTGTACCGCACGTCGCCGGTGACGGCGCCGCACGTGACCACCGCGCGCACCAGCTCCGGGTGCTCCGCCAGCGTGTCGGTGGCTATCACCCCGCCCATCGACAGGCCCACGAGGACCACCGGTCCGGTGTCGAGGTGGCGCAGCAGCGCGGCGAGGTCGTCGGCCCAGCGGAACGGCCGACTCGCGTTGGCCGAGGAGCCGTGGCCGCGGACGTCCGGGGCGATCACGCGGTACCCGGCGGCGAGGGCGGGGATCTGGTCGGCCCAGACGCGGTGGTCGACGAATCCGGAGTGGAGCAGGACCACCGGGTCGCCGGACCCGGTGTCGAGGTAGGCGAGGTCGCCGTCGGCGGACGGGAAGAAGCGAAGGTCCGAGGCAGCATTCATGACAACCAAGTTGTCATCTCTCCGGCGATTTGGCAACCGAGGTGTCATGATGGGCGAGTGAAGGACGCAGCACCGCTCCCGCCGGACGAACTCGCCCACCGCCTCGTCGACGTCTTCGACCTGGTGGGTCCGCTGTACCGGCGCGTCCAGCGCAAGGTCGAGCAGGGCGAGGCCGTCGAAGGCCTTTCCGTCGGCGTCCGCGCCGTCCTGGACCTGTTGCACAAGCACGGGGCGATGACCGTCCCGCAGATGGGCCGCGCCCAGGCCATCAGCCGCCAGTTCGTGCAGCGGATGGTCAACGACGCCGCCGCCCGCGGCCTGGTGGAGAGCACCCCGAACCCCGCGCACCAGCGGTCGTCGCTGATCCGGCTCACCGACGGGGGCCGGGCGGCGATCACCGCCGTCGTCGCCCGCGAGCACGCCGTCCTGCGCGAGGTCGGGGGCGATCTGACGGACGCCGACGTGCGGGCGTGTGTGCGGGTGCTCGGCGAGATGGTGAAGCTCTTCGACGCCGTAGACGTCGACTGAGCGCCGCCTACTCCCCCATCACCAGCCCCTGTTGCGCCGCACCCCGGCTGAGGACGACCGCCTGGATGCGGTCGCGCACACCGACGAGATCGGCGCCCTGGGCGAGGGCCGCGTTGATGTTGACCACCCGGCCGGCGTCCATGTCGTACAGCTGCGGGATGAACTCGGCCTTCCGCACCTCCCAGCGCGCGCCGGGCTTGAGGGGCGGGACGAACGTGAAGCGGCCGATGGTGGACTGGTTGCCGCGGGGGTCCAGGGCGCCCTGATGGTTGGTCATCTTGCCGGCGATCTGGTCGCCCATGCCGTAGATCACCCAGGTGCCGTTGACCTTCTCGTACGCCTGCGGGACATGGGCGTGGGTGCCGAGGATCAGGTCGATGTCGGGGCGGCCCGCGGAGTTGGCCGCGGTGAGGGTCCGGGCCAGGGACAGCTGCCGCCGGTCCGGCTCCTCCTGCCACTCGGTGCCCCAGTGCACGGAGACCACGACCACGTCGGCGCCCGCCTGCCGGGCGGCCCGCGCGTCGGCGACGATCCGGTTCTCGTCGAGCAGGTTGACGGCCCACGGCCGGCCCGGCGGAAGCGCGTGGCCGTTGGTGCCGAACGTGTAGGCGAGGTGGGCGACCTGCGCGGTGCCCGCGGGCAGGACGGTGACCGTACGCGCCTCGTCCGGGGTGCGCGCCGTCCCGGCGTGCCGCACACCGGCCTGGTCGAGGGCGTCCAGGGTGCGCCGAATGCCCTCGGCGCCGTCGTCGAGGCTGTGGTTGGAGGCGGTGGAGCAGCCGTCGTATCCGGTCGCGGCGAGGCCCAGGGCGACCTCCGGCGGGGACTTGAAGTCGGGATAGCCGGAGTAGTTGCCGTTCTCGCCGTACACCGTCTCCATGTGACACAGCGCCAGATCGGCGCGGGAGACCAGGGGGGCCACGCCGGAGAACATCGGCCGGAAGTCGTGGCCCGCGCCGCCCGCGTCGAAGCGGGCCTGCTCGATCACGGACGTGTGGGGCAGGACGTCGCCGGACGCCACGAGGGTGAAGGGGCGGTGACTGGCGGCGGCCGGAGGAGGGCCCGTGCGGGCGCGGGGCTCCTCTCCGCGGGCCTGGCAGGCGGCGGCCGCGGCGAGCACAGCCGTCAGGGCCAGGGCGACCTGCCGCCCGCGTGCGATGCGTACGATCATCAGCTCACCTCAGTGCGGTCGTATTTACGCACAAATAGGTACGAAGTTGGACAGCATCGCAAACAACCCCAGGGGTCCCTTTAACCCATCCGCGTCGCGCAAGTGGGCAAGGCGGACCGTTCGTCGTACCGTTCGCCGACGTGTTCGACCGTCCGTCGCACCGCCGTGCGCGCTCCCTGTCCTGGAACCGCACCCTGCGGTGCCATACGGCCATGACGGCCGGAACCACGATCACCAGCGGGACGACCGCCGAGCACGAGCTCGCCGCGCTCCAGCGGGAGCACGGCCGACCGCTCTTCGCACTGCTGCTCAGGCTCTGCGACGGCGACCGGCAGCGCGCCGAGGACCTGGTGCAGGAGACCCTCGTCCGCGCCTGGCAGCATCCCGAGGCGCTGCGCGCCGACGCCTTCGAGTCCGTGCGGCCCTGGCTGCTGACCGTGGGCCGGCGGCTCGCGATCGACGCGCGGCGGGCCCGGCAGGCGCGCCCGCCCGAGGTCGGCGACGCGATCCTGGAGAACGCCCGGGTGTGTGCCGATCACGCCGAACGGTCGGCGGCCACCGTCGACGTGCGCGAGGCTGTGAAGACACTCACGCCGGAGCACCGTGAAGTCCTGGTGCTCGTGTACTTCCAGGGGGCGAGTGTGGCGGAGGCTGCCGAGGCCCTGGGCATTCCGCCCGGTACCGTGAAGTCGCGCGCGTACTACGCGCTGCGCGCCCTGCGCCGGGTGCTTCCGGGATACGCGACCGACCTGCGGTGAAACCAATGAGCGAGTCAAACCTCCGTAAAGCGCCTTGCTGAGGACCCCGGTTGAGTAATCGGCTGTCCTCATCCGTGTTCCGGACTGGAGACCCGGGTCGGGCGACGCGCACCACCGGAGGAAGGCAGGAAGGGATGCAGCACAGAGGTCAACAGAGCATGGGCGGCACCGGCGGCGGTGAACTCACCGTCCCCATGGCCTGGTTGTATGCCGAGTACATCGCCGACGAACTCCTGCGGACCGGCGACCTGATGCCGCCGACGTCCTTCGAGTTCCGCGCCGGGCGCGACGCCCTGGCGCTGACGATCTTCCTGTCCGACACCGACGGCGAGCTCTCCGGCATCCGGGTGGTCTCGCAGCTGGAGACCTGGCTGTCCCTGACCGCCTACGACCAGCCGTGGCAGGACTGGGTACGGGACCGGATGGCGGAGGTGGCAACCGAGGCGGTGGAGTCCGGCGGGCCCGCGCCGGACCTGGAGCTGGCGGAGGCGGCCTGGCGCTGGCTCCAGGAGACCGAGCTGCTCGCGCCCGACCTGAACGCGGTACCGGGCGGCGGTCCCGTGGTGGGCGAGGAGGAGGGACCGAAGGTGTGGACACCGGCGTGGCAGCTGGGGCTGCCCCTGGGGCATCTGGCCATCCACCTCTTCTAGCCGACGCCTCCGGCCGGGCCCGTGGCCGGCACGTCCGGGTGCTTCAGGGATTCGGCGGGAAACCGACCAATCCAAGGTGCGGGCCGCTCCGAATCCCTTGGTTGCGATTCCGTATACGCCTTGAGTGATTCCGCTGCCTGGTCCGTACCGATGGGAGCAAGGAGTAACCCCACCCGCACCCAAAGGCACGAGGATTCGGCATGAGGTCCCTGGAGAGGCATCGCGACGTCGGCGCCTACGCGCTCGGCGTGCTGGACGAGACGGACGCCTTCCGTTTCGAGGATCACCTCATGGAGTGCCCTCAGTGCACGGTACAGGTCACTGAATTCGGGATCACCGCAAGGCAGTTGATGCTCTACCGCCGCGCCACTCCGCGCTCGGTGCACCCGACGGCGGGACCCGGCCCGCGGCTGCTGGACCGGCTGCTCGGCGAGGTCGCGGCACGGCATCGCGCCGGACGCCGGCTGCGACTGTTCGCCGTCGCCGCCGCGGTGGTGTGCGCCCTGGCCGGACCGGCGGTCGCGATCGTGGCCGAAGGCGGGGAAAAGGCGGTGCGGGTTTCGGCCGTCGACGAGCGCACGGGGGTGTGGGCGCAGATCACGACCGAGGACGTGCCCTGGGGCAGCAAGGTGATGCTGGAGGTCAAGGACGCGGCCGGGCCCCGGGCCTGCCGGCTGGTCGTGATCGGCGGGGACGGCTCGGAGGAGACCGCGACCAACTGGACCGTGCCCCGGCACGACGCCCGCCCCAACACCATGCAGGGCGCCACCGCCCTGCACCCCGACCAGATCGACCGCTACGAGGTGCGGACGACGGCCGGGGAGCGGCTGGTGACGCTGGACGCCATGCCCTAGGGCCTGCCGGGGTCGGCGGGCTGGAGCGTCTCCTCGCGGATGCGGGCGCAGGTCTGGATCAGGAGCCGGGAGACGTGCATCTGGGAGATGCCCAGCCGCTCGGCGATCTGGCTCTGGGTCCGGTCCTCGAAGAAGCGCAGATAGAGGAGGGCGCGCTCACGCTGGGGCAGCCGCCGGACCGCGCCCTTGACGCTCTCACGGTCGACGACGAGCTCAAAGCCGTGTTCGGGTTCGCCCAGCAGGTCCGTCAGGCTCGGCCCGCCGTCGTCGGTGTCGGCGTCGCCGTTCGCCGCGTCCAGGGACAGGGCGCTGTAGCTCTCCAGGGCGGCCATGCCTTCGCGGACCTGCTCCTCGCCGAGGCCGGTGCGGTCCGCGAGCTGGGTGACGGTGGGCTGCCGGCTGCCGGGGACGTGGGCCAGCTCAGCACAGGCGGCCCGGACCGTGTTGCGCAGCTCCTGGACCCGGCGGGGCACGCGCACGTCCCACATCCGGTCCCGGAAGTGGCGGCGCAGCTCGCCCCTGATGGTCGGTATCGCGAACGGCTCGAAGGGCCCCCGGTCCGGATCGAACCGGCGGATCGCCTTGAGCAGCCCCAGCGCGGCGACCTGCCGCAGGTCCTCGATGCTCTCCCCCTTGTCGCGGAAGCGCCAGGCGATCCGGTGGGCCATCGGCAGCCACGCCCGCAGCAAGTCCTCCTGCACCCGACTCTGCTCCGGCCCTGCGGGCAGTGCGGTGAGGCGGCGGAAGGCGGCCGCGGTGTCGGGGGCGTCGCGGACCGGACGGGTGGCGGTCGCGTTCTGGGCCGTGGTGGCGGTTTCGGTCGGGGCGTGCGTGGCGACGGTCGGCATCGTGGTTCCTCGAAGCCTTTCGGTCGGGTGAGCGGTTGTTCCTACCGACGGTCTTTGCCCATGACCCCCTTGTCCCTATTCGGGACTTTGGTCCCTAATTGCATGAAATCTCGCCGGGCGGTCCCTCCGCCGCGGTGTGAGACTGCAGAACGACACGGCCCACCGCGGACGCGGCGACGACGAGGGGTGACGAGGTGACGACGGCGGACACCGGTGACGGCCGGCTGGAGGAGTTCCTCGCCGCTCCCGACAGCTCCGCCCTGGATGTGTCCACCGCGGTGGCCCGCTGCTCCAAGGCCCTGGGCCTGCAGCACTCCGTGGTCTACCTCGCCGACCTCCAGCAGCGCCAGCTCGTCCCGCTGACCGACGTCACCTCCGCGCTGCCGATCGACGACTCCCTCGCCGGCTGGACGTACCGCACCCAGTCCCTGCGGGTGGAGGAATCGGAGGCGGGCGGCATGACGGCCTGGCTGCCGCTGCTCGACGGCGCGGAGCGGCTCGGCGTGCTCGCGGTGCACTGCCCCTCGCTCAGCCCCCTCGCCCTGCGCCGCAGCCGGGCCCTCGCCACGCTGCTGGCCATGATGATCACGTCCAAGCGGGCGTACAAGGAGTCCTTCGTACGGCGGACCCGCACCGAACCGATGCGGCTGCCCGCCGAGATGCTGCGCGCCTTTCTGCCGCCCCGCACGATCGGCACCGCGCACGTCGTCTCCACGGCCGTCCTGGAACCCGCCTACGAGCTCGGCGGCGACTCCTTCGACCACGCCCTCACCGAGACCACCCTGCACGCCGCCGTCCTCGACGCGATGGGGCACAACCTGGCCTCGGGGCTGACCACGGCCGTGTCGCTGGCCGCCTGCCGCAACGCGCGCCGTACCGGCGCCGATCTGCCGGAGCTGGTGCAGAGCGTGGACGACGCCCTGGCCCAGTGGCTGCCGGACCAGTTCTGCACGGGCGTGCTCGCCCAGCTTGACCTGGCGAGCGGTGTGCTGCGCTGGAGCAACTGCGGGCATCCGACACCCCTGCTGATCCGGGACCAGCGGCTGCTCGTCGACGCGATGGCGCGGGAGCCCGATCCGCCGATGGGTTTGCCGTCACTGCTGACCGCGCGGTCGCGGCAGGTGCACGAGATCGCGCTCCAGCCCGGCGACCGGGTGCTGCTGTACACCGACGGGGTGACCGAGGCGCGGACCCGGGACGGCGACCAGTTCGGCCTGGAGCGGTTCGCCGACTACGTCATCCGGGCCACCGCCGCCGGCGAACTGGCGCCGGAGACCCTGCGCAAGCTGATCCACTCGATCCTCGACGCCCAGCCGGACCGGCTCCGGGACGACGCGACGATCCTGCTGGTCGAGTGGTGGCCGCCGTCCCGCTGAACGGTCACTTCAGCAGCCGGGACAGCCTGCGGTCGGCCAGCGGCTTGCCGCCGGTCTGGCAGGTCGGACAGTACTGGAGCGAGGAGTCGCTGAAGGAGACCTCGCGGATGGTGTCGCCGCACACCGGGCAGGCCTCGCCGGTCCGGCCGTGCACCCGCAGGCCGCTCTTCTTCTCGGCCTTGAGCCGGCCGGCCGCGACGCCCCGCGAACGCTCGACGGCCTCCGTGAGCGTGGTGCGCAGGGCCGCGTACAGTCTTCGGGTCTCCTCGGGCGTGAGGGACGCGGCCAGTTTGAAGGGGGACATCTTCGCGGCGTGCAGGATCTCGTCGCTGTAGGCGTTGCCCACGCCGGCGATCAGGCTCTGGTCGCGCAGGACGCCCTTGAGCCGGCGGCGCTCGCGCTGGAGGAGGGCGGTGAAGCGGGCCTCGTCGAAGTCGTCGGCGAGCGGGTCTGGGCCGAGCCGGGCCACGCCGGGCACCTCCTGCGGATCCCCCACGACGTACACCGCGAGCCGCTTCTGCGTGCCGGCCTCGGTGAGATCGAATCCCGCGCCGGTCTCCAGGGCCACGCGCAGCGCCAGTGGGCCCTTGCCGGGGCGGGGCGGGCCGTCGGGGAGGCGGTCCTTCCAGTGCAGCCAGCCCGCGCGGGCCAGGTGGGTGACCAGGTGGGGGCCGCCGTCCGTCTCGACGTCCAGGAACTTGCCGTACCGGCGCACGGCCGTGACCTCGTGGCCCTCGACGGCCGACAGGGGTGGTGCGTACGTCTTCAGCACGCTGATCGCGACCGGCAGGACGCGCACGATCTCGTGACCGACCAGGTTGTCGGTCAGGAAGTCCTTGAGCGCTTCGACCTCGGGCAGTTCCGGCATACGTCCAGGGTGCCATCCGGGACGGACACCGCCAGGTGTCCGGCGGCGGCCGAGGGGCGAACGGCACCCGGCGTTCAGTCCCGCTCCGGCACCACGAACTCGCACCACACGCACTTGCCGCCGCCCCGCGCCTCCACCCCCCACACGTCGGTGAGCATGTGGACGAGGAGCAGGCCGCGGCCGGAGACACCGGAGTCGCCGGCGTCACGGCGGCGGGGCAGGGCGCTGGAGGAGTCCTCGACCTCGACTCGCAGCCGCCGGTCGGTGTCGGAGACGACCCGCAGGGTGACGATCGCGGCGCCCTCGGTGTGCATCAGGGCGTTGGTGATCAGCTCGTCGGCGACGAGTTCGACCTCGTCGGAGCGGTCGGCGGCGCCCCAGGCGCGCACGGCGGCACAGATCATGTGCCGGGCCTGGCTCAGCGCCTCCGGGTCGCCGGGCGCGACGTGCTGCTGGAGACGGCCGCCGCTCTGCGGGGCGTCCACGCCGCGCCGGCGCAGCAGGAGCAGCGCCACGTCGTCGTCGCCGCCGCGCTCCTCGGCCACGTCGATGAGCAGATCGGCGAGTTTCCACACGTCCTGCGGGCCGGAGGCGACCAGCGCGGTGAGGGTCTGCACGCCGTCGTCGAGGTCCGCGCCGGGCTGTTCCACCAGGCCGTCGGTGCACAGGATCAGCGTGTGCCCGGGGTCGAGCTCGATGGTGCCGACCGGATAGGCGAGCCGTCCGAACTCGGCGGACAGGCCGAGCGGCAGGCCGCCCTGGACGGGAGCGCGGCGGCAGCTGCCGTCGGGGGCCCGGATCAGGGGGTCGATGTGGCCGGCCCGGACCACCTGGACGACTCCGGTCGCGAGGTCGGCCTCGGCGTACAGGCAGGTCGCGAACCGGTCGGTGTCCAGCTCGTGCAGGAAGACGGAGGCCCGGGCCATCACCGTGGCCGGTGTGTGGCCCTCGGCGGCGTACGCGCGCAGGACGATGCGCAGTTGGCCCATCACGGCGGCGGCGTGCGTGTCGTGGCCCTGGACGTCGCCGATGACCGCGCCGACCCGGCCCCCGGGCAGCGGGATCAGGTCGTACCAGTCGCCGCCGATGTCCCGGCCGAGCGAGGCCGACCGGTAGCGGACGGCGACGTCGGCGCCCCGCACGCTCGGGATGGTGCGCGGCAGCATGGCCTGCTGAAGGCCGCTCGCGAGGTCCTTCTCCTGCTCGTAGAACATCGCGCGTTGCAGGCTCTGGGCGATGCTGCTGCCGAGGGCGACCAGGAGGTTGCGCTCCTCGGACGTGAAGCCGCGCCGGTCGCCGTAGAGCAGGCCGATCGCGCCGATGGGACGGGCCTGGACGATGAGCGGCAGATACGCGGCCGAGGTGATGTCGAGGTCCGTGATGTGCGGCCACAGGATCGGGTAGCTCTCGGCGAACTCCTCGGGGGACTCGATGAACCGGGGGCCGAGCGTGCGCACGACCTCGCTCATCGGGTACTGCTCGTCGATCCGGGTGACGAGCGTGCCGGGCACGAAGCTGCCCTCGGGACCCTCGGCGACCAGCCGGATGCGCCCGGCCTCGACCAGGCCCATGACCAGGCTGGTCGCGCCCAGATGGGTGACTCCGTGGGTGTCCTTGAGGACGTCGATGACGTCCTGGACGGTCCGGGCGTTGGCGAGGGCGGCCGTGATGAGCTGCACGACGTTGGTCTCGTCGCGGCGGGCGGCGAGGTTCCAGGCGGTCTGGTCGCGGCGCGCCGCGTACTCGTTGAGCTCGGGGGTGGCGTCGCGGACGATGCCGATGATCCGGCGCGGCCGGCCGGTCTCGTCGCGGCGGATGTAGCCCTGGGTGTGGGTCCAGCGCAGGGTGCCGTCGCGGCGGCGGAGGCGGAAGTAGGCGCCGTAGTTCTCGCTGCCGTCCTTGAAGGCCTGGGCCACCAGGCTGTCCAGCCGCCGGCCCTCGGCCGGCGGGACCCGGATGCTCAGGGTCTCCGGGCGGCCGTCGTACTCCTCGGGGCGCACGTCGAAGACCTCGTGGGCCTGGGCGTCCATGTGGAACAGACCGCTGTCCAGGTCCCAGTCGAAGCTGCCCATCTGGTTGAGCGCCAGGATCGGGTCCGGGTGGGCGGGCCAGTCGTCCGGGGGTGACAGGGCGCTCGCTCCCCGATCAACCATGCGCCCACCTTGCCAGGATTCGACCGATTCTTCGACCGGATCAGCACGGTGCTCCGGCTGGACCATGTCGGTGCGCTTCAGCCCGAGAAGACGTCCGTCATGCTGCCGAAGATGCTGTCGGCGGTCTCCGGCGCGTCCGCGTCGCCGGATCCGCGCCTGTCACCGGTTGTCCCGCTGCCGGCGGATGCCCCCCTGTCACCGGACGCGCCCGTGTCGCCGAGCCCGCCCGGGTCGGCCGGTTCTCCCATGTCGCCGAGGCCGCCGAGGCCGCCGAGGCCGCCGGCTCCCCCCACGTCACCGATGTCGCCCAGGTCGTCGCTGACGTCCGGGTCGTCCGGGATGAGGCCGCCGCCGTCGGGCACGTCGGGGATCTCCGGGACGGTCAGGGGGCCGATCCCCTCCGAGAGGTCCTGGGGCTCGGCCGGCTCCTGCGGCGCTCCGCCGGGCAGCTCGGCGGACGTGCCACCGGGCTCCTGCGGCAGGAGCGGCACGTCGCCCTCGGCCGCCGGCGGGACGACGCCGGTCGCGGGTACCCGGGACAGCGGGCCCGTCTCCGCGCCGCCCTCCGCCAGGACGGTCCCGTCGTCCGGCAGGACCGTCTCGCCGCCCTGCGGCTGCGGCTCCGGCCTGGGGACGACCTTGTCGTGGCGGACGTCCTGCCCGATCTGCCGCTCGATCCAGGTGTTCTCGACGACGTCGACGAGGGTGATGTTGGTGATGGCCTCCGGCGCGGGCAGGACCATGATCACCTCGGTGGGCTCGTACCCCTCCCACGCCCGTCCGCTGCTGCCCGGCGCGCCCTCCATGGCGATCGGTGCGCCGAGCGGGTTGCCGCAGGCGCAGCGGACACGGGGCACACCCCGGTTGTCCACGAGGACGGCGGTGCCCGCCTGGAGGACGGACTGGCGGGCCGTGGCACTGCCGGCGCGGTACCCGTGGTTGGTGACCCGGGTGTCGGCGCGCAGTTCGGCCGAGGTGAGTCCGCGCAGGTAGTCCGGGAGCTCCCCCCGCGGGATGCCCGCGATGTCGGCGAAGGTGTCGGCCCGGCCGGTGTCGGCGGTGAGCAGGCGGATCTGCCGGTCGACGTCGCAGCTGCCCGCCTGGGCCCGGCCGGCATAGAGGCCGGGGGTCCAGCCGGAGTAGGAGCGCACGTCCGCGAGACCGGCCGGGGCGGGCACGCCGGGCCCCGAGCGGCCGACCGGGACCGACTGCGGCGTTCGGGTGACGAGGTCCGGGGTAGCCGGGATGGTGGCCGTGGAGGCCGTGAAGGGGTCGGGGCCCCGGTCCGCGACCGGCTGGAGCAGGAGTTCGCCGCTCGCTTCCGTGCTCTCGTCGCCTGCGTTCGTCCTCTCGTCGCCGCCCGCGCCGCAGCCGGCGGCGAGCAGGGCCGTCGAGAGCGCGCAGGCCGTGACGAAGGTTCCGGTGGGTATTCGCACCACGTTCTCCCGCCTCGTCCTGGGGGTTTTCGTCACTATTGTCTGCTTCACTCACATGGGTCACGCAAACGGAGAGCGTGACTACCGGCAGTGACAACCCGTCCCCCGGGGGCCCCGGGGGACGGCGAGAAGAGAAGGAGAGGCGCGCCGAACGTGGAGTGGTTCACCGCACCCGACTACTGGCTGACCCGGCTGGTCTTCCAGCGGGCCCTGGCGGCCGTCTACCTGGTGGCGTTCCTGACGGCGGCCCTCCAGTTCCGGGCGCTGATCGGGGCGCGCGGCATGCTCCCGGTCCCGCGACTCACCGCGGCCGTGCCGTTCAAGCGGGCGCCCAGCCTCTTCCAGCTCCACTACTCCGACCGGTTCTTCGCGGGGTGCGCCTGGGCGGGCTGCGCGGTCTCGGCGGCGCTGCTGGCGGGCGTGGACTCGGTGGTGCCGCTGTGGGCCGGGATGCTGCTGTGGGTGGTGCCCTGGTTGCTGTATCTGTCGATCGTCAACGTCGGCCAGACCTGGTACTCGTTCGGCTGGGAGTCCCTGCTGCTGGAGGTCGGATTCCTCGCGGTGTTCCTCGGCAACGACGAGGTCGCGCCGCCGGTCGTGGTGCTGTTCCTGCTGCGCTGGATCCTGTTCCGGGTGGAGTTCGGCGCGGGGCTGATCAAGCTGCGCGGTGACGCCTGCTGGCGCGAGCTGACCTGTCTGGACTACCACCACGAGACCCAGCCGATGCCGGGCCCGCTGAGCTGGTTCTTCCACCATCTGCCCCGGCCGCTGCACCGTGTGGAGGTGGCCGCCAACCACTTCACACAACTCGTCGTGCCGTTCCTTCTGTTCACCCCGCAGCCGATCGCCACGGCCGCCGCCGCGCTGATGGTCGTCACCCAGTTGTGGCTGGTCCTGTCCGGCAACTTCTCCTGGCTCAACTGGATCACCGTCGTGCTCGCCCTCGCGGCCATCCGCTTCCCGGCCGAGGCGCCCACCGTCCCCGGGGCACCGCTCTGGTTCGTGGTCGTGGTCCTTGCCGTGGCCGCGCTGATCGCGGTCCTCAGCTACCACCCGGTGACCAACATGATCTCCCGTCGCCAGGTCATGAACCGCTCCTTCGACCCGCTCCACCTGGTCAACACCTACGGCGCGTTCGGCAGCGTCGGGCGGGTCCGGTACGAGGTCGTCGTCGAGGGCACCGCCGACGACGTGCCACGCGAGGACTCCGACTGGCGGGAGTACGAGTTCAAGGGCAAGCCCGGTGATCCACGGCGCTGGCCACGCCAGTTCGCGCCGTACCATCTGCGGCTGGACTGGCTCATGTGGTTCGCGGCCCTCTCCCCGTCCTACGCGGGCCCGTGGTTCGGGGCCCTGGTGGAACGGCTGCTGGAGAACGACCGCGACACGCTGAAGCTGCTGCGCCGCTCCCCCTTCCCGGCGGACGCGCCCCCGCGTTTCGTCCGCGCCCGCCTCTTCCGCTACCGGTACACGACCTGGCGGGAGTTGCGGGAGACGGGCGCGTGCTGGGACCGGACGTTCGTGCGCGAGTATCTGCCGCCGACCCGGCTGACGGGGAGTACTCAGAGGTCGTAGACCCGGGTGGCGGTGCCCTCGAAGAACTGGTCGTGTTCGTCGGGGCTCAGACCGATCGCCAGAGCGCGCGCGAGAGACGACACCTGCGTGTAGGTCGCCGCCACCGTGCACACCGGCCAGTCCGAGCCGAACATCAGGCGGCCGGGTCCGAAGGCGTCCAGCGCGGTGTCCCAGTAGGGGCGCAGAGGCGCGAGCGGCCAGGTGGTCCCGCCCCAGAGGGCCCGGTCCGTCTCCGTCACCAGGCCCGACACCTTGCAGACCGTGTTCGGCAGTTCGCCCAGCGCCCTGACGTCCGACGCCCAGGGCTCCGGCGGTCCGGCGGCGAGGGGCGGCTTGCCCAGGTGATCGAGGACGAACGTCAGGCCGGGCAGCGCGGCCGCGGCCCTGACGCACGCGGGCAACTGGTGCGGCAGCACGACCAGGTCGTAGACGAGGCCCGCGGCGGAGACGGCGGCGAGTCCACGGCGTACGTCCGGCCGCAGCAGCCACTCCGGGTCGGGCTCGCCCTGCACCTGGTGGCGGATGCCCTTGAGGAACCGCCCGCCGGGCAGCTCCCGCAGCCGGGCCAGTTCGTCGGCGACGTCCGGGCGGGTGAGATCGGTCCAGCCCACGACGCCCGCGACCAGGTCGTGCTCGGCGGCGAGGGCGAGGAACTCCGGGGTCTCCTCGACGACGGTGACCGTCTGGACGAGGACGGTGTGCTCGACCGAGGCCGCCGCGGCCTCGGGTGCGAGGTCGTCGAGGGTGAAGTCACGTCTCAGTGGCCGAAGTTCAGGTCCGCTGATCCAGTCCTGGTCCCGTACCGACAGGTCCCACACGTGGTGGTGCGCGTCCACGGTCACGGCAGCTCCCACACGACGGGCAGGCCCGCACCCGCGCCGCCCACGGAGTAGTCGTGCACGACGTCCAGGAGTTCGGCCATGCGGGCCTGCCATGCGACGTTGACCGGAAGCTGCTCCAGCTCGGCGAGGAGACGGGCGTAGTCCTCACACTCCAGGACGTGGAAGAGGTGCGTGCCGCTGCGCCAGATGGTCCAGGAGGTGGCGCCCGCCGCACGGATGGCGTCGGTCAGCTCCTCGGGGACCTCGCGGTGGGCGGCCTCGTACGCGTCGACGCGATCCGCGCGGACCTTGGTGTGCAGGGCGACCCTCATCACGGCTCCTGCCCCGGCCGCTCGGCGGGGACGGGGGCGTCGGCGGGCAGCAGCCCCGTCTCCCGCAGCTCTTGCCAGAGGGCCGCGGGCACGGGGGCACGGAACTGCTCGGCGCAGTCGTCGGCCTCGGCGGCCGATCGGGCGCCGACGAGGACGCCGGTGACCGCCGGATGCGCGGCGCAGAAGGCGAGGGCGGCGGCTCGCAGGGTGGTGCCGTGACGCTCGGCCACCGCCTTCAGCCGCAGCGCGCGCTCCACCAACTCGCCCGTCGCGGCGGCGTAGTCGTACGTCGCTCCGCGCCGGGGCTCCGCGAGCAGGCCGGAGTTGAAGGCGCCCCCGATCACCACCGCCGTCCCGCGCTCCCGCGCGGCGGGGAGCAGGTCGGTGAGGGCGCTCTGGTCGAGCAGGGTGTAGCGGCCGGCGCACAGCACCACGTCGACGTCGGTGTCGCGGACGAAGCGGGTGAGCATCGCGGTCTGGTTCATGCCCGCGCCGATCGCGCCGACGACGCCCTCGGAGCGCAGCCGCTCCAGGGCCGGGTAGCCCTCGCGGAAGGCCTGTTCGGCGTGGTCGTCGGGGTCGTGCAGGTAGACGGTGTCGACGTGGTCGAGCCCGAGGCGTTCCAGGGAGGCGTCCAAGGTGCGGCGGATGCCGTCCGCGGTGAAGTCCCAGACGCGGCGGTGGGTGGCGGGGACCACGAAGCCGTGCGCGAGGTCGTCGCCGGTGCCGTAGGCCGGTTCCAGGCGGCGGCCGACCTTGGTGGAGAGCGTGTAGGAGGGACGGGGGTGCTCGCGCAGGGCCGCGCCGAGGCGGCGCTCGGACAGGCCGAGGCCGTAGTGCGGGGCGGTGTCGAAGTGGCGGACGCCCTGGCGCCAGGCGGCGGCGACGGCGTCGTACGCCTGCTGGTCGGTGAGTTCGGTGTACAGGTTGCCGATCCCGGCGGCGCCGAAGGCGAGCCGTGCCGAACCCCGGCGGGCCTGGCTCACGACCGGGCCGCCGGACGCGGACGCAGGCCCTGCATGCCGCCGTCGACCGCCAGGGCCGTACCGGTGGTCGTGCCGGACAGCGGGCCGGCCAGGTAGGCGATGGCGCCGGCGACCTCGGCCGCGGTGACGAGCCGGCCGGTGGGTTGGCGGGCCTCCAGCGCGGCACGTTCGGCGGCCGGGTCGCCGGCCGCGTCCAGCAGGCGGCCGACCCATGGGGTGTCCACGGTGCCGGGGTTGACGCAGTTGACGCGGATGCCCTCGCGGACGTGGTCGGCGGCCATGGCGAGGGTGAGGGAGTACACGGCGCCCTTGGTCGCGCTGTACAGGGCGCGTTGCGGGAGGCCCGCGGTGGCGGCGATGGAGCAGGTGTTGACGATCGCGGCGTGCGACGACCGGCGCAGGTGCGGCAGGCAGGCGCGCGCCGTGCGGACCATGCCGACGACGTTGACGTCCATGACCCGGTGCCACTCGGCGTCGTCATTGTCCTCGACGGTTCCCTGGGCGCCGATGCCGGCGTTGTTGACCAGCACGTCGAGTCCGCCCAGGCCGGAGACCGCGTCCGCCACCGCCTGCCGTACGGACGCGTCGTCCGTGACGTCGGCCCGGTGGGCCATCAGGGGCTTGCCCACTGCTGACGGGTCCAGGTCGAGGACGGCGACCAGGGCGCCCCGCTCGGCAAGGAGTTCCGCGGTGGCGCGCCCGATGCCGGAGGCGCCGCCGGTCACCAGGGCCCTGAGGCCTTCGAAGTCGGTCATGCCGCTTGCCCCTTCGCGTGCGTGTCGTCGGGTTCGGCGGCCCAGACGGTGCCGCCGGGGAAGGTGTGGCGTGCCAGGGACTCGGGCCGCATGGTGGCCGAGAAGCCGGGCGCGGCCGGGGCGAGGTAGTGCCCGTCGCGGATGCGGACCGGGTCGAGGAAGTGGTCGTGGAGATGGTCGACGTACTCGATCACCCGGTCGTCGGTGGTGCCGGAGATGGCGAGGTAGTCGAACATGGCGAGGTGCTGGACGAGTTCGCACAGCCCGACCCCGCCGGCGTGCGGGCAGACCGGGACGCCGAACTTGGCGGCGAGCAGCAGGATGGCGAGGTTCTCGTTGACGCCGCCGACGCGGGCCGCGTCGAGCTGGAGGACGTCGATGGCGCCGGCCTGGAGGAGCTGTTTGAAGACGATCCGGTTGTGGGCGTGCTCGCCGGTGGCGACCTTGACGGGGGAGACGGCGCGGCGGATCGCGGCGTGGCCGAGGATGTCGTCCGGGCTGGTGGGCTCCTCGATCCAGTAGGGGCGGAACTCGGCGAGGGCCTTGGTCCAGCGGATCGCCTCGGCGACGTCCCAGCGCTGGTTGGCGTCGATCGCCATGCGTACGTCCGGGCCGACGGCCGCGCGGGCGGCCCGGCAGCGGCGGATGTCGTCGTCGAGGTCGGCGCCGACCTTGAGCTTGATCTGCCGGAAGCCGTCGGCGACCGCCTGGGTGGCGAGCCGGGTGAGCTTGGCGTCGTCGTAGCCGAGCCAGCCCGGTGAGGTCGTGTAGGCGGGGTAGCCGCGCTCCAGCAGCCGGACCCGGCGCTCCGGTGCCCCCTCCCGCCCGCGCCGCAGGATGCCGAGCGCCTCCTCGGGCGTGAGGGCGTCGGTGAGGTAGCGGAAGTCGATCTGGCGCACGAGCCACTCCGGCTCGGCGTCGGCGAGCAGCCGCCACAGCGGCTTGCGGGCGCGCTTGGCGGCCAGGTCCCAGACGGCGTTGACGACCGCCCCGATCGCCATGTGCATCACGCCCTTCTCGGGACCGAGCCAGCGGAGCTGGCTGTCACCGATCAGGGCCCGGTTGAGGGTGCCGGGATCGGCGCACAGCTCGTCCACCTCGCGTCCGGTCACATGCCCGCGCAGCGCCTCGATCGCGGCGACCTGGACCTCGTTGCCCCGCCCGATGGTGAAGGTGAAGCCGTGCCCCTCGTGCCCGTCGGCGGCGTCGGTGCGCAGCACGACGTAGGCCGCCGAGTAGTCGGGGTCCGGGTTCATCGCGTCGGAGCCGTCGAGCTCGCGGGAGGTGGGGAAGCGGATGTCGTACGTGTCGACGGCCGTGATGCGGGCGGGAGTCGGTGACACGGAGAGCCTTTCGGTGGGGTGCAGGGAGCTGCGGCGGTCAGTCCTGGGCACGGCCGGTGGTCACCCGGGCGATCATGAGGGCCATCAGGATGATTCCGCCGTAGATGGCCTGGATCCAGAAGGAGGGCACCTGGGCGAGGGTGAGCAGGTTCTGCACGACCCCCAGCAGGAGTACGCCGGTGAGGGCGCCGAGCATGCTGCCCTTGCCGCCGTCGAGGCTGATACCGCCGATCACCGCGGCCGCGAACACCGTGAAGATCATGTTGTTGCCCTGGTTGGCGCTGATCGCGCCGACGTACCCCGTCTGCATGATGCCGCCGACCGCTGCGAGGACCCCGGCGACCACGAACACGCCGAGCATGACGCGCTCGACGCGGATGCCGGCCGCGCGGGCCGCGTCGGCGTTGCCGCCGATGGCGTACAGGGCCCGCCCCACCCGGTGGTACTTGAGCACCAGCCCCGCCGCCGCGAAGGCGCCGGCGGCCAGCCACACCGACAGGGGGACGCCGACGAAGGTGGTGGTCGCCAGCGAGTAGAAGGACTCGGGCATGCCGAACAGGGTCTTGCCCTTGGTGGCACCGACGAGCAGCCCGCGCAGCACGATGAGCATGGCGAGCGTCACGATGAACGCGTTGAGCCGGAACTTGACCACCAGGACGCCGTTGAAGGCGCCGACGACGGCCCCGGCGACGAGGATCGCCGGCAGGGCGAGCGCGGCCGGGAGTTCGGTGCCCCAGCCGGACTGGGCGGCGGGCAGCACGAGGAGCGCCCCGACGGCGGGCGCGATGCCCACGACCGACTCCAGGGACAGATCGAACTTGCCGGTGATGAGGACCAGCGACTCGGCGAGCACCACCATCGCGAGGGCGGCGGAGGCGCCGAGGACGGAGATCAGGTTGCGCTCGGTCAGGAACGAGTCGTTGAGCACGGCGCCGAGCACCAGGAGCAGCAACAGGGCGGGCAGCAAGGCAAGTTCGCGGGCGCGGCGCAGCAGTACGGTTCTGGCGGACGCGGCGGCGAGGGCGCGTGGGGGCGCGAGCGGCGGGGCCGTCTTGGTGTCAGCCATGGTCCACTCCTTCGATGGAGGCGATCAGCTCGTGGTCGCGCCAGCCGGCGGGGTGCTCCGCGACGACACGGCCGTGGAAGAGGACGAGGACGCGATCGCAGCGGCGCAGGTCGTCGAGCTCGTCGGAGACGACGAGCACGGCGGTGCCGTCCTCGCGGGCGCTGTCCACGCGGGCCAGCAGGGACTCCTTGGACTTCACGTCGACGCCCGCCGTGGGGTTGATCAGGATCAGCAGCCGCGGGTCCGAGGCGAGGGCGCGGGCCATCACGACCTTCTGCGCGTTGCCGCCGGACAGGTCGGAGACGGGCTGGTCGGGACCCTCGGCGTGGATGTCGAGGCGGTCGATCAGCTCGGCGGCGAGGCCGCGTCTGCGCTCGGTGCCGACGAAGCCGAAGCGGCCGAGGCGGTCGAGCACGCTCATGGTGGCGTTGTCGCCGATCGTCATGCCGAAGACGAGGCCCTGGCCGTGCCGGTCGCGCGGCACACAGCCGACCCCGGCCGTGAGGGAGGCCCGTACGTCCCCGAACGGCAGCGGCTCGCCGTTCAGCCGGGCCGATCCGCCGCTCGGCGTGCGCAGTCCGGCGAGGGTCTCGGCCAGCTCGGTCTTGCCGCTGCCGCTGATGCCGGCGAGCCCGACGACCTCGCCGCGGCGCACGGTGAGGTCGACGGCCTCGTACGAGGATGAGGTCAGGCCCTGGACGTCGAGTGCCACGGGGGCGTGCGCGGGCACCGCGTCGTGGGCGGCGCGGTCCTCGCGCACGGCGGCGGTCTCCCCCGCCATGGCCTCCACGAGCGCCCGGCGCGGCAGGTCGGCGACGGGTGCGGTGGTGATCCAGCGGGCGTCGCGCAGCACGGTGACGGTCTGGCAGACCTCGTACACCTCCTGGAGGTGGTGGGAGATGAACAGGAAGGTGACGCCGGAGTCCTGGAGCGCCCGCATCCGGGTGAAGAGCCGCTCGATCTCCCGGTTGTCGAGCTGCGCGGTCGGCTCGTCCAGCACGATGAACCGGGCGCCGAAGCTCAACGCCCGGGCGATCTCCACCATTTGGCGGTCCTCGACCCGGAGGTCGGCGGTGCGGGCCTCCGGGTCGACGTGCACGTCCCAGGTGGCGAGGAGTTCGGCGGCGTGCGCTTTGAGCCTGCGCCAGCTGATGAACCCGCGGTGCAGCGGTTGCCGGTTGATGAAGAGGTTCTCGGCGACCGTCAGTTCGGGTACCACCGTCGGCTTCTGGTAGACGCAGGCCACCTTGCGGCGCCAGGCGTCCCGGTCGGCGAGCGCGGGGGCCGGCTCGCCGTCGAAGCGGAGGGTGCCCTCGTCGGGTGCCTGGAGGCCGGTGATCAGGGTGACGAGGGTGGACTTGCCGGCGCCGTTGCGCCCGACGAGGGCGTGGGACTCGCCCGGCAGCACGGTGAGTCGCCCGTCGGCGAGGGCGGCGGTGGGGCCGTACCGCTTGACGATGCCCCGCGCCTCAACGAGTGGTGTGCTCATTCGACCGTGTTGCCCCACAGCTCGGGGTCGTCGACGTTGTCCTTGGTGACCAGGGGTGCGGGCAGCTGGTCCTCCAGGATGCCGCTGGGCAGCCTCACGATGGTGGAGTTGTGGTCGGTCGGCCCGGGCCCGAAGGTCTTCCCCTCCATCGCCGCCTTGATGTAGTACATGCCGTACTTGGCGTACAGGTCGGCGGGCTGCGAGACCGTCGCGTCGATCTCGCCCTTGCGGATGGCGTCGTACTCCTGCGGGATGCCGTCGTTGGAGACGATCGCGATGTGGCCCGCCTGGCCCGCCTTCTTCAGCATCCCCTTCGACTTCAGGGTCTGCAGCGTGGGCGCCAGGTAGACGCCGCCCGCCTGCAGGTAGATGCCCTTGATGTCGGGGTGGGCGTTGAGGAGCGTGTCCAGCTTGGAGGCCGCGGTGTCGGACTCCCACTTGGCGGGGATCTCCAGGACCTTCAGCTTCGGGAAGTTCTTCTTCACGCAGGAGCGGAACGCCTCGGAGCGCTCCCGGCCGTTGACCGAGGCGAGGTCGCCCATGATCTGCACGACCTTGCCGGAGGGGATCCGCTCCCCCAGGTACTGGCAGGCCTTCTCGCCGTACGCCACGTTGTTGGCGCGCACCACCATCGCGACCTTGCCCTTGTCCGGCGCCACGTCGACGGCGACGACCGGAACGCCCTTGCGCTCGGCCTGGTCGAGTCCCGCCTCGATGGCGGCGCTGTCCAGCGGTGCGACGACCAGGCCCTTGACGCCCTGGTTGAGCTGGTTGTTGATGTCGGTGATCTGCTGCGAGGGGTCACTGTTGGAGTTGACCGTCTTGCGTGCCTCCACGCCCTCGGACTCGGCCATCTTCGGCACGTAGTCGTTGTACGACTGCCAGAACGGCGAGGTCAGCAGGGGCAGGATCACCCCGACCTCGCCGGTGCCGCCGCTTCCGGCGCCGACGGCGCCGGTGTCCTTGGTGCTGCCGCAGGCGGTGAGCACGAGGGCGGCGCAGACCGCCGCAGCCGCCGCACGCGGGACTGTTCGCCCGTACCGCCGTCCGTACCGCCGTGCGTTCCGCTGTGTCCCGTCGGCCATCTGCCGGCTCCTCATCGAGCGTGATCGAGCAGTTGCCCGCATATTTATCAGACCACTTGACGCCGTCAACACCCTCCGGAGCCGAATATCTTGAGCTCTTGGCCATAGTGGTCCGACCACCTGGCTGGTTAGACTGCGGCGCACGGCGACGGGAGAAAAGGCGTGAACGAGACGGAGTCAGGGCCGGCCCCGCAGAAGGGCACGGTGACGCAGCGCGCCATCGAGCGGATCAAGGCGCTGATCGCCGAAGGGCTCCTCGAGCCCGGCGCGCGGCTGCCCACCGAACGCGAACTGGCGGCCCAGTTGGGCATCTCCCGCAGCTCGATGCGGGAGGCGATCCGCGCGCTGACGGTCATGGGTGTCCTGGAGGCCCGGCACGGTTCCGGCATCTACGTCACCCAGCTCCAGGCCGGCGATCTGCTGGAGACGTTCGGGGTCGTCGCCGATCTGTCCCGGGGCCCGGGTCTGGTGGAGCTGCTGGAGATCCGCCGCATCCTGGAGTCCACGGCGACCGCCCTGGCCGCCGCCCGCATCACGCAGGACCAGCTGGCCGAGGTCGAGAAGCATCTGGCGGCCATGAACGCCACCGACGACCCGGAGGAGATCCTCGCCCACGACCTCGCCTTCCACCGTGAGATCGCGCTGGCCGCGGGCAACGAGACCATGGCCGCGATCCTGGAGGGCCTGTCCTCCCGCACCTTCCGCGCCCGCGTCTGGCGCGGCTACCAGGAGGAGGGTGCCTTCACCCGCACCCGCCGCGAACACGCGGCGATCCACCGCGCCCTGGCCGCCCGCGACCCGGAGGCGGCGCGGGCGGCGGCCGCCGCGCACGTCGGCGAGGTGGAGGAGTGGCTGCGCGCTCAGCTCGGCGCCAAGGACGCGGGCGGCCCCCGGGCAGGCGGTTCCGACGCGGGCGCGTGAGGGCCCAGAGGCAGGCCCTCACGACACCGGCCGGGCTAGCGCCGCCGCAGCCGCAGCGTCACCAGCTCGAAGGGGCGCAGGCGTACGGTGATCCGCTCGCCGTCCACCACGGGCTCGGTCGCCCCCGCCAGCGGCCGTTCCAGCAGGTCGGTCACCGTGACGGCGTCCAGCTCGAAGCCCGCGGTGAGCGTGGCCCGGGCCCGGCCGCCGTGCGCCTCGTGGAAGCGGGCCACCACGTCGCCGCTGCCGTCGTCGGCCAGCTTGACGGCGGTGACCACGACGGCCTCCTGATCTACCGTCACGAGCGGCGCGATCTCGGCGGCGCCCGTCACGTGCCGCTCCGGCACGTTGATCCGCCAGCCCTCGCGCACCGCGTCGCCGATCCCGGCGCCCGGCACCAGCGCGTGCCGGAAGCGGTGCACACCCTGGTCGGTCTCGGGGTCCGGGAAGCGCGGGGCGCGCAGCAGGGAGACACGGACCGTGGTGGTCGTACCGCCGTCGGAGTCGGTACGGACCGTGCGGGTCACGTCGTGGCCGTACGTCGAGTCGTTGACGACGGCGACGCCCCAGCCGGGTTCCGCCAGGTGGACGAAGCGGTGGTTGCACGCCTCGAACTTGGCGGCCTCCCATGAGGTGTTGGTGTGCGTGGGCCGGTGGAAGTGCCCGAACTGGGTTTCCGAGGCGTACCGTTCGGCGTGCACGTCGAGCGGGAAGGCGAGCTTGAGGAACTTCTCCGTCTCGTGCCAGTCCACCTCGGTGTCCAGCACCAGCCGCCGCTCCCCCGGGGCCAGCGACAGCACCTGGGTGACGTGCGACGCGCCGAAGGACCGGACGATCCGCACCGACTCGACGTCCTCGCCGGCGGTGAGCTCGTCCAGGCCGGTCAGGTCGGTGACGGTGTTGCGGTAGAACTCGTCGACGTCCCAGGCGTCCCACATGTTGGGGAAGTCGGGGTGCAGCTGGAGCAGGTTGGCCGCCCGGCCCGGGGCCACGGTCTCACGGTCGGCCTCGATGTCGTACGCGGAGACGACGAGGCCCCGCTCGTCGATCTCGATCCGCAGCAGGCCGTTGTCCAGGACGTACCCGCCCTCCGCGCGCGGGCTCACCGACGACGTGCCCTGGACGGCCGGGGCGCCGGCTCCCCCGGCGGGGACGCCCCGCCTGCCGTGCGGGGCGGCGTTGAAGACCAGCTCCCGCTGCCCCTCCCCCGCCAGTGCGCGCTGGGCCGCGTCGATGATCCCGTTCAGCTCGCCCGCGAGCCGCTCGTAGGTCGCGCGGGCCTCGCGGTGCACCCAGGCGATGGACGAACCGGGCAGGATGTCGTGGAACTGGTGCAGCAGCACCGTCTTCCAGATGCGGTCCAGTTCCTCGTACGGATAGGGGAAGCCGGTCCGCACGGCGGCCGTCGCCGCCCACAGCTCGGCCTCCCGGAGCAGGTGTTCGCTGCGCCGGTTGCCCTGCTTGGTCTTCGCCTGGCTGGTGAGGGTGGCACGGTGGAGTTCGAGGTAGAGCTCGCCGACCCAGACGGGCGGGTTCGGGTACTCGGCCTCGGCCTTGGCGAAGAAGGCCGCCGGCGTCTCCCAGGCCACCGTCGCGGAGCCCTCCAGGTCACGCAGCCGGGCCGCCTTGGCGACCATCTCGCGGGTGGTGCCGCCGCCCCCGTCGCCCCAGCCGGTGGGCGCCAGCGAGTGGCGGGCGACACCCTTGTCCTTGAAGTTGCGGGCCGCGTGGGCGATCTCGCTGCCCTTCATGGAGCAGTTGTAGGTGTCGACGGGCGGGAAGTGGGTGAAGATCCGGGTGCCGTCGATGCCCTCCCACGTGAAGGTGTGGTGCGGGAACTTGTTCGTGCGGGACCAGGAGATCTTCTGCGTCAGCAGGTACTTGGCGCCCGCGGCCTTGATGATCTGCGGCAGTCCGGCCGCGAAGCCGAAGGTGTCGGGCAGCCAGGCCTCGTCGTTCTCGATGCCGAACTCGTCGAGGAAGAACCGCTTGCCGTGCACGAACTGCCGGGCCATCGCCTCCGAGCCCGGCATGTTGGTGTCCGACTCGACCCACATGCCGCCGGCCGGCACGAACCGTCCGTCCGCGACGGCCTTCTTCACCCGTGCCCACACCTCGGGCCGGTGCTCCTTCACCCATGCCCACTGCTGCGCCTGCGACATGGTGAACACGAAGTCGGGCTCGTCGTCCAGCAGGGCGGTCATGTTGGCGGTCGTGCGGGCGACCTTGCGGACCGTCTCGCGCAGCGGCCACAGCCACGCCGAGTCGATGTGGGCGTGGCCGACCGCGCTGATGCGGTGCGCGGAGGGGGCGGCGGGCGTGGTGAGGACGCCGGTGAGGCGGGACCGCGCCTCGGCCGCCGTGCCGCCCACGTCCTGGAGGTCGACGGCGTCCAGGGCCTTCTCCACCGCCCGCAGGATCTCCCAGCGCCGCGCGGAGTCCGCCGGCAGCTCGGCCATCAGCTCGCCGAGCACCTCCAGGTCGAGCACCAGCTGCCACACCGTCTCGTCGAAGACCGCCAGGTCCATGCGTGTCAGGGTGTACTGCGGCGAGCTGCCGGCGGTCTCCTTGTCGCCCAGCTCGGTCGGCCGGAAGGGGTGGTAGTCGAGGATGACGGGGTTGGACGCGGCCTCGATGTGCAGCCGCACCTCCTCGCCGCCGTCGACGGGCGCGCCGACGCGCACCCACTGGTTGCGCGGGTTGAGTCCCTTCACGGGCGTGCCGTCCGGGCGGTAGACGAGGCCCTCGCACTGGAAGCCGGGCATGTTCTCGTCGAACCCGAGGTCGAGGATCGCCTCCACGGTCCGCCCGGCCCAGTGGCCGGGGACGGTCCCGGTGACCCGGAACCAGCTGGTGCCCCACGGAGCACCCCACCGGGCGCCCACCTCGATCGGCTCGGGCTCGGCCGCGAGCCCCTCGGCGACCGGCACGGGCTCGTCGGGCGCGTGCCAGACGGCCACGTCCAGCGGCACGGACTCGGGGTACACGGCGGGTCGGATGCGTTCGTCGAGGACACGCTTCAGACGGGCTTCGACGAGGCTGCGGTCGTCATGCATGGCGGGGTGCTCCGTAGCTGTGGTGCGAGTGGTTACCAGGTGTGGTTCACGGTGACGGGGTCCGACGAGGTGTACAGCTCCCCTACGGAGCGCAGTTCGAACCGTGCCACTCGCTCGCCCTGCTCGGGCCGCAGGCCACCGGCGAACCAGGCCCGCTGGCAGGTGCCGCCCAGGAAGCGCCGGCTGCCGTCGGGCAGGACGCGGTGGAGGGTGTGGTGGCGGACCTCGCCGGGGGCGGGCTGCCAGGCGAAACGCACATCGCCTCCGGAGGCGGCGGTGACGCGGAATCCGTTGGGGGCGGCGGGAGTCCGGGGCGGCTGGTCCGCGCGCACGGCGAGGCCGCCGAGGCGCCAGCGCACGGGAGCGCCGGGGGTGGTGGGCGTGAGGCGCACGCCGAGGGCGCGGATCGTGCCGGACAGACCCGTGAGCCGTACGGCCGAGGTCTGCCAGGCGCCGGCCGGGTTCACCGGGAAGTAGGTGTACGGGGGTGTCGCCCCCGGCGTGCCCGGTTCGGCGGTGGCGACAGCCAGTTCGACGATCACCCCGCCGGTGTCGGCTCGGTGGGTGAGTTGGACGACCGGCCCGAAGGAGACCAGCGACTGGATGCGGGCCTGCCCCGCGCGGGCGGTGGGGTTCGCCGGGGCGGGGGTGAAGCGCGGGGCGAGCGGCACCGAGGCGGCGTTGAAGGCGAGGTCGGCGTCGTCCGCGGCGCGCCAGGCCTTGAGGCTGCGCCAGGTGATGCCGGTGCCCGGGGTGCCGGAGGGGAGCGAGTCCGGGTACCAGTACGAGGCGTACGGCTGGAGCGCCGCCGCCGCGGGCCGGGGCGCGGCCGCCGCGGGCAAGGACGGGAGCAGGGCGGCGGTGGCGCCGGCGAGCAGGACGGTGCGTCTGGTGGGGTTCACGAGCGGGTGCCTCCTTGAGTTCCGCGGGGGACGGGGAGTACCTGGTCGGGAGTGACGACTTCGGTGATGCCGCGGGCGGCGAGGTGGTCCTTGTCGTCCGCGCGGGTGTCGAGGACGGTGGTGGGGCGGACTCCGTCGGAGACCAGCCGGAAGAACGCGTCGAAGACGGGGCCGCCGGGTGCGCAGCGGGAGCGGACGGCCGGGTCGGCGGGTACGGCGAGCGCCGTGGTGCGCGCCGCCGGGGTCCTGGTGTGCTCACGGGCGGCGCGGGCCAGCACCATCGCGCTGTCCTTGGGCCGCCGGTCGTTGGTCAGCAGCCCCAGACCGTATTCGAGTTCGGGGAAGTCGGCGAGGTCGCGGGAGACGTCGTGGGAGCACCACCAGGTGATGCCCCACAGGCCGGGGCAGTCCAGGGCGTGGGTCACCGTCGCCTCGGTGAAGGCGGCGGCGTGCCCGGCCGGGACGAGCGGCGCGGGCGCGCCGACCTCCTGGAGCCAGACGGGCCGGTGCGGGTCGTCGGCCCAGGCCTTGCTGAGCTCGATCAGGTACTCGGCGTGGTGTTCGCTCGGCACCGAGGTACGGCCGTGCCGCTGCGCGGTGCCGTTGAACACCCAGGAGTGCACGGCCGTCACCGCGCCGCGCCGGGCGGCCTGGGCCGGCGTGAACGGCTGGTCGTCCTGGTACCAGGTGGCGTCGTACTCGGCGTGCAGGTGGAGTTTCCCGGGAGCGCCCTGCGCGCAGGCGGCCAGCATCCGCGTCAGCCACGCGTCGATCTGCGCCTCGGTCGCCCGGTCGGGGTCGGGATGCGGGTCCGCGGAGAACTGGTTGACCTCGTTGCCCAGGGTCAGGCCGAGGAAGTTGGGGCGGTCGTCGAGGGCGGCGGCCAGGGTGCGCAGGTAGGCCGCCTGGCCGTCGAGCACGTCGGGGTCGGTGAACAGATTCCGGCGGTGCCAGGTCCGGGTCCAGGCCGGCAGGTAGTCGAAGCTGCTCAAGTGACCTTGCAGGCCGTCCACGTTGACGTCGAGTCCGCGTTCGCCGGCGGCGTCCACGAGGGCCACGAGCTGCTCGACGGCCTTGGGCCGGATCAGGGTGCGGTTGGGCTGGAAGTACGGCCACAGCGGGAAGACCCGTACGTGATCGAGTCCGAGGGCGGCGATCGAGTCGAGGTCGGCGCGCACGGAGTCCAGGTCGAAGTCGAGCCAGTGGTGGAACCACCCTTCACTGGGGGTGTAGTTGACGCCGAAGCGCACGGCAGAAGACATGGAGGTCCCGGTTGTCGTTGTGCGTACGGGGGTCAGCCCTTGACGGCGCCCTCGCCGACCCCGCGGAAGAAGTACCGCTGGAGGCAGGCGAAGAGGGCGATCAGCGGTGCCACGGCGATGATCGTGCCCGCGGCGACGAGCCGTTCGTCGTTGGCGAAGGTGCCGTGCAGATAGTTGAGCCCGATGGTCAGCGTGAACTTGGACGGGTCGCTCAGCACGATGAGCGGCCACAGGAAGTCGTCCCAGGCGCCCATGAAGGCGAAGATCGCGACGACCGCGAGGGTGCCCTTGACCGACGGCAGCGCGATCCGCCAGAACCGCTGCCAGACGTTGGCGCCGTCGACGAACGCCGCGTCCTCGATCTCGTACGGCAGATTGAGGAAGGCGTTGCGCATCAGCAGCACGTTCAGGGCGCTGACGCAGCCCGGCAGGACCACGCCGACCAGGGTGTTGTTCAGGCCCAGCTCCCGCATGGTGGTGAACTGGGCGATGATGATGCCCTCCACCGGCACGAGCATGGCGAGCACGAAGGCGAGCGTCGCCGCCCGGCGGCCCCGGTAGCGCAGCCGGGCCAGGGCGTAGCCGGCGAGGGCCGAACCGACGCAGTTCGTCACGACGTTGGCGGTCGCGACCTTCAGCGAGTTCAGGGCGTAGTCCCACACGGGGATGGTCTGGGCGACCCGCTCGTAGTTGTGCAGCGTCGGCTCGCCCGGCAGGAACTTCGGCGGGGAGCTGAAGATGTCCTCGGTCGGCCCCTTGAGCGAGGTCGACAGCTGCCACAGGAACGGCCCCACGGTGAGCGCCAGCACCCCCAGCAGGAGCAGATAGCGCAGAACCAGCTCCCACGCGCGGATCCGCCGCCCGTGTCCGTCGGTCACGCGCCGCCTCCCGGCCGGGGCCGTGCCGCCGGCCGTCGCGGGCCTCACCTTCTCCACGACGCTCATGTCTCCTCCCTCCGGTCTGCACGCAGCACAAGCAGCATCAGCGCCACCGTCACCACGAAGACGACGACGGAGATGGCCGAGGCGTATCCGACCCGGCCCGACAGACCGGTGCCGGTGCGCTGCACGAGCATCACGAGCGTGGTGTCCTCACCGGCGGGTCCGCCGCTCGGGCCGGCCAGCAGATACACCTCGGAGAACACCTTGAAGGCGGCGACCGAGGAGAGCGCGGCGACCAGGACCATGGTGGAGCGGACGGCGGGCACGGTGACCGCGAGGAACCGGCGCACCGGTCCGGCGCCGTCGACCGCGGCGGCCTCGTGCAGTTCACGCGGTACGTTGGCGAGCGCGGCCAGGTAAATGATCATGTAGTAGCCGAGCCCCTTCCAGACCGTGACGGTCATGGCGCTCAGCAGGAGCAGCCACTGGTCGCTGAGGAACCCGACCCCGCCGGCACCGACCGTCTCCAGCAGCGCGTTCACCAGGCCGCGTTCGTCGAGCAGCCACACCCAGATGAGGCCGACCACGACGATCGAGGCGACGACCGGCGTGTAGAAGGCGGAGCGGAAGAACGTGATGCCGGGGATGTTCTTCTGCACCAGCAGCGCGAGCAGCAGCGGCAGGATCACGAGGGCGGGCACGACCCCGACGACGTACAGCGTGCTGTTGCGCAGGCCGATCCAGAACATGTCGTCGTGGAGCAGCTCGCGGAAGTTGGCGAGGCCGACGAACTCGCCGGGGATCAGGGTCCGGCGGTCGGTGAAGGCATTGACGACGGTGGAGACGAACGGGTGGAGCACGAAGGCGCCGATGACCAGCAGACCGGGGGCGGCGAACAACCAGGGGCCGGCCGGTGCTTGCCGCCGTATGCGAGAGGAGCCGTTCACGGTGTCTCAGCCCTGCTGCTGAAGCAGCCGATCGCAGGCCTTGACAGCGTTGTCAAGAGCCTCCCGCGGAGTCTCCTTGCCCTGCAGCGCCCGGGCCACGGCGTTGCGCAGCTCGGTCTTCATCTGCTCGCTGAACAGCACCGGCGTGTAGTTGACCGCGGTCTTCAGCGACTGGGCGGCGGCCACCCGCACCCGGGTCTCGTCGGTGCCGTCCTCCTTGGTGAAGTACGGGTCGTCGAGCGAGCCGGCGGTGCTGGGGAAGATGGCGACCTTCTTCGCGAACGACATCTGGTGCGCGGCGTCGGTGACGAAGTGGGCGAAGGCGACGGCGGCGGGCTTGCGCTGGGTCTGCGCGTTGACCATCACGCCCATCACGTACATGTTGACGTGGCCGGTGCTGGTGATCTGGTCGGTGATACCGATGTTCTTGTACAGGTTCGGCGCCTGCTTCTTGAAGTTGCCGAGGTCGAGCGCGCTGCCGGGGTTCATCGCGACGGCGCCGGTGAGGAACTTCTTGCCGGACGACTCGGGCGTCGCGGTGAGCGCCTGCGGGTCGAGCGCCTTGGCGTCGTAGAGCTCCTTGTACTTGGTGAGGAGTTCGACGCCCTTGGCGTCGTTGAAGGTGAATCCGGTGCCCTGCTTGTTCATGAGGGGGACGCCGTAGCGGCCGAAGTCCTCGACGGTGGGCACGTTGGCGAGGGTGGCGACCTCGCCGTCGGTCCTCTCGGCGATCCGGAGGGCGTTGGTGAAGAGTTCGTCGTACGTCTTCGGCGGCTGCTCGGGGTCGAGTCCGGCCTCCTCGAAGAGTGACTTGTTGTAGAACAGCGGCCCGGTGTTGAGGTACCAGGGGAAGGCGTACGTGCCGCTCATGCCCGGAATCCGGTGGCCGGCCCAGGCGCCCGGCAGGTACTCCTTCTCGTACTGTCCGGCGGCCTTGTCCAGATCCAGCGCCAGCCCGGCCTTGGCGAGCGGGGCGACGAGGTCGGGCGAGACGTTGACGACGTCGGGCAGGGTGCCGCCGGCCGCGTCGGCGCTGATCTTGTCGGCGTAGCCCTCGGCGGGCTGGTCGACCCACTTCACGTCCGTACCGGGGTGCTGCTTCTCGAACTCGGCGATCAGGTCCTCGAAGTACGGCTTGAAGTTGGCCCTGAGGTTCCAGGTCTGGAAGGTGATGTCGCCCTCGACCTTGCCGGAAGCGTCGGCCGCTCCACCGTCGCCCCCACCGCCGCAGGCACTGAGCGGCAGTGCGACGACGACGGCGGCAGCGGCGGCGAGGGTTCTGCGGGAGATGCGCACGGTGACCGGGCTCCTTTACGACGAAGTGAGCGGGAAATGGCGCCGGGCAGACCTTGCACGGCAACTCGAAGGGAAGTCAATGGATTTGGCTCAGCTAAAGTCATTAGTTGGACATGGACGCAGGTCACAGCCATTTGAGTGGACCCTTGCGGTCGATCGCTAATGCGCTTTAGAGTGCGGCCCTCGGGGGAGTGCTGAAGCGCATTAGTCCTCGACGTGACCGAATGGGGAGGCGGGGTTGTCGGGCAAGCGGTCTCCCGCGCGCCGGCCGACGATGAAGGACATCGCGCGGCGCGCCGGGGTCTCCGAGAGCGCCGTGTCCTTCGCGCTCAACGACAGGCCAGGGGTCTCGGACGCCACCCGGGCACGGGTACGGCGGGTGGCCGAGCAGCTGGGCTGGCGGCCCAGCACGGCGGCCCGCGCGCTGTCCGGCGAGGGGGCGGCGACGGTCGGCCTCGTGCTGGCGCGGCCCGCGCACACGCTGGGCGTGGACTCCTTCTTCCTCCAACTGGTGTCGGGCATCCAGGTGGTGCTGGCGGAGCGTCATCTCGGGCTGCTGTTCCAGGTCGCCGAGGACGTGGTCGACGAGTGCGCGGTGTACCGGCGCTGGTGGGCCGAGCACCGGGTGGACGGCGTCCTGGTCGTCGACCCGCGCACGGACGACCCCCGGCCCGGCCTCCTCGACGAACTCGGCCTGCCCGCCGTGGTGATCGGCGGCGCGCCAGACGAGCGCCACCCCGGTATGTCCACGGTGTGGGCCGACGACGGGGGCGCCATGGCAGCGGTCGTCGGCGAGCTGCACGCCCTCGGTCACCGGCGTGTCGTCCACATCGCCGGTCTCGCGGGACTCGCGCACACCGACCGCCGGATCCGTACGCTGCGCGCGGAGGCCGGGCGGCGCGGTCTGACCGAGGTGCGGTCGGTGACCACCGACTACTCCGACGCGGAGGGCGCCGCGGTGACCCGCCGGGTGCTGTCCGGCGCCGCTCCCCCGACCGCCCTGATCTACGACAACGACGTGATGGCCGTCGCCGGCGTGGCGGCCGCGGCGGAACTGGGCTTCCGGGTGCCGGGGGATGTCTCGGTCGTGGCCTGGGAGGACTCCGCGCTGTGCCGCATGGTCAAGCCGTGGCTGTCCGCGCTCTCCCGCGACACGGTGGAGTTCGGCCGGACCGCCGCGCAGGAGCTGACGTCGCTGCTGGACGGCGGCCCGGCTCGGACGGTGCAGGTGCCGGTGCCGCGACTGATCGAGCGGGACAGCACGGGCCCCTGCCGGGCGTGAGACCGACGGGGGTGGACGTCACCGAGGACGTCCACCCCCTGGGCCGTCGCAGGGTCGGCTCAGCTCTGCCACTCCACCTTGAACACCCAGACGTGCTCACCGGACTTGCGGGCCGCCGCCGGAACGTCGATCACCAGCGCCCCGTTGCTCACCCGCCAGGTCAGCGGCCGGTGGTGGCCGAGCATGGTCACCTTGTCCCCGGCGCGGATCGGCACCGGCGCCTCGACAATCAGCTTGCTGCCGGGCGCGGTCAGCGAGTGGATGTAGAAGGCGTGGTTCTGCCGGACCGTGAAGCGCAGGTCCTCGCCGAGTTCCGCCATCCGTGACCAGTAGGTCGTGTCGTAGATCGCCTCGCCGTTGGTCCGCAGCCAGCGGCCGGTCTCCCGCAGCCGGGTCTCCATGATCTCGGGGATGGTGCCGTCGGCGCGCGGACCGATGTCGAGCAGGAAGTTGCCGTTCTTCGCGACGATGTCGACGAGGCTTCGGACGACCTCCTCGGCGGTCATGTAGGCGTCGTCCGGGGTGGCCCGGTTCCAGCCGTAGCTACGGGGGTCCAGGCCCCGGCTGGACTCCCACTTGGCGACGACGGTGTTGTCGTACGTCGTGTACTCGGGGGTCGTGAAGTCGTGGAAGCCGATGCCGGAGCGGTCGTTGACGGCGACCTCGTAGGGCTTGGCCCGGTTCTTGCCGTGGTTGAAGTACTCGGCGAGGACGCGCAGGCTGTCGTTGGCGCCGCCGATGTCGCACCACAGCAGGGCCGGGTCGTAGCCGTGGATCAGCTCCAGCATCTGCGCGGCCTGATAGTCCTTCACGTAGTCCTTGCCCGCGGTGTATCCGGTGTACGGAACCGGCTCCAGCGTGTAGGGGTTGCGCGGGGCGTGGCCCATCCACGGGTCGTCCGGGTTGAACCACTCGGGCATCGAGAAGTACAGGCCGCGCCGGAGCTCGGGCGTGTACCGCGCGGAGGCGTCGAACAGTTCGCGGATCAGATCGCGCTTCGGGCCCATCTTCACGGAGTTGCGGTTGGCGAACCGGGTGTCCCACAGGGCGAAGCCCTCATGGTGCTTGGAGGTCAGGACGTGGTACTGCGCCCCCGCGTCCCGGAACAGCTCCACCCAGGCCCGCGGGTCGAACCTCTTCGCCGTGAACATCGGGATGAAGTCGTCGTACGCGAAGTCCTCGCCGTACTTCTGCCGGTGGTAGGCGTGGACCTCGTTGTCCGGGCTCTCCATGTGGTTCCAGTACCACTCGGCGTACTGCTTGCCGACGGGTGACCAGGCCGGCACCGAGTAGACGCCCCAGTGGATGAAGATGCCGAACTTGGCCCGGTGGAACCAGTAGGGCGCCTGGTGACCCGCGAGGGAGTCCTCGGCCGGCCGGTAGTCGGGGACTCCCAGCCCGAGCCTCCCGGTGCCGGCGGCGGCCTGCTGCCCCCGGCCCCTGGCCACGACCCGGCCGTCGCGCGTGGTGCCGGGCGGCGTCCCGGCCCTGTTGCGGATGCCGACGCGGACGCGGGCCTGCTCGCCGGGGTCGAGGCGCCGCACCGCGGCGGGCTGCACGGTCCTGGCGCCGGGCACCTCCACGCTCACGCTGAGCCGGTCGGTGGCGAGGACCGCGACCGTGCCCGCGTTGACGACGGTGGCCTCGACGCTCTGGGCGCCCGAGGACTCCAGCAGTGAGTGCGTCGAGCGGACGTTGCGCAGGGCCAGCGCCCGCCCCTCCACGGCCGGCTGGAGGGAGAGGGCGAACACGTGGAGAGAGGTCTTGCCCTCCTCGGCCGGGTTGGTCGTGGGCAGCGTCAGGGCGACCGCCTCGCGCCGCGGGTCGAGCCACACCTCCGCGGTGCCGATCCCCACCCGGTGCTCGTCCTTGCTGCCGTCCGGCTTGTAGCGGTAACCGGCCGACAACGGACCGCCCGCCGAGTACCAGTCCGCACCGCCGAGCCCGGCGGTGGTGGTGCCGCCGTCCGCGTAGTGCACGGTGGCCCGCCCTGAGGCGCTGCCGTAGCTGCCCGCCGTGAGGAACACGGCGGAGAGGTAGCGCCCCTTGGGGAGGTCGATGCGCTGACCGAGGGCGACGACGTTGTTCCTGGCGCCCTCGGCGGAGGAGGGGAAGGTGAACAGGGTCCCGTCCACCTCGACGGGCCCGGCCGGGAGTTCCTCACCGGGGAAGGTGTAGCCGGACCCGTCGAAGTTCCCACCGCGTGCGGACGCGGTGTCGATGCCGTCGTTGTCCAGGTACGCGTCGAGCGGCACGGGTATCGCGTCGGGGACGGGGACCCACTCGTCCGGCCGGTCACCGGCGGCGCGCGCCTCAGCCGGGGTCGCGAGGGGGAGGCCGGCCGCAACGGCGGCCCCGGCGGCGGCTCCCAGGACCTGACGCCTTGGATACGTGGTCACAAGCGGCTCCAATTCATCGGATGTCTGATGATTGAGCGGCCACGCAGGAGTGTCAACGGGGCGTGCGGTCAAGGAAATTGCGCTATTGATCGGATGACACCGACCCCGCGACCGTAGCGGGCCGACCCGGCGAAGGCGGCTGACCGGCCACCCTGCGCTGTCGCACCGAGCCTGCGAGGATGTCGGGCAGACCACGCACCCGTGGGGCGGCCCGGATCGGAAGGGGAACTGCTGGAGCTGGCACGCCAGTTGGAGGCGGCGCACCCATGGCGGCGGACGGCGCCCGTCGACCGGCCGGCCAGGTCGTCCGCGGCATGACCGGCCGGACCGGCCCTAGAGGGTCCTGTGCATGATGTGCAGGCCGACCCTGCCGTGCTGGGGGTGGTCGAACGCGTCCGGCACCGTGCCCAGGATCGTGAAGCCGAGGGACGCCCACAGCTGGACGGCCGGGTTGGTCTCGACGACCGCGTTGAACACCATGGCACGGTAGCCGTGGACCTTGGCCTGGGTCAGGATGTGCTCGGCGAGGGCCCGGCCGATGCCGCGGCCGGCCTGGTCGGGGTCGACCATGAAGCCGGCGTTGGCGATCCGGGCGGCGGGGCCGCCGTAGTTCGGGGTGAGGTAGGCGGAGCCGATGACGGTCCCGTCGTCGTCCTGGGCGACGTAGACGCGTTTGGCCGGGTTCATCCACAGGGCTCGGGCCGCGTCCTCGGTGGTGTCCGGGTCCCAGGCGTAGGTCTCGGCGGCGGCGACGATGCGGTGCCAGAACGGCCAGATGTGCGGCCAGTCCTCGGCCGCGGCTTCCCTGATCAGCATGGGCGTGAGTCTGGCACGCCCATGCGGTCGGCGATCGCGAAGGCTCCTGCCGGTCAGTCCACGCTGGGCAGGATGTGCGGCTCGGCGAGGTCCTCCTCGTAGCCCGCCAGGCGGATCGGGGCGGACCGGGCCCACACGTCGAGGCTGCCGATCTCGCCTGGCCGGCGGCCCGCGCGCTCCGTGCGTTCCTTGGGGCGCTGTTCGCGATTCGTCTTCTCCGGTGTCACCGCGCACTCCTTAAGTGTCGGGTCACCCGCCGGGGCGCGCCGGCGGCTTGCGGTCCGCTGCCCGACGCCCGTTCGGGTTCTGCCATGTTGCAGTTGGACGCGGTGGCGTCGGTAACTCGCGTGAGAGCACGCCGTTGTGCACCGGCTTGTCCCTGGACGGACGATGGGTGTGGGTGGGGACCCGTTGCTGCTGCCCGTCCGGACCAGATTAACCAAATGAGCGGGGGCATGCTCGATGGGGCTGAAAACTGCGGGTAACGTTCTCGCGTCATCCCGTGCTCGATCAGGCGAACCTTGGGCCATCTGTAACGAAAGGGACCCAGGGTGACTCACCCGGCCGGCCTACCTGGGCGAACAGGCCCGCGACCGGCCCGCCGCGGCGTCACGCAGTTCAGGTCGCGTTGGCCGATTGGCAAGCAGCGTTGCGGGCCCGGAGCCGAAGACACCCCCCGCGGCCCTGGGCCGGAGACGCCAGCGGGCCCGGTCACAGACATCAGCGTAGGCCTGGGGGCAGGCCGCGAGTCGGACACCTCGGCGGCGGGAGCCGGTGGCGGCGGTAGCCGGTGGCTGGGTGCGGGCGGCGGGGGCCGGTGGGATCCTGAGGGTGGGGCCTGTCGGCCGACGCGCCCCGGCAGCAAGGTCGGGACGCCTCGGCAGGCCGCCGTGAGGAAGGTGGCACCCATGAGCGACGTCACTCCGCCCGCGCGCCCCCGGCGCACCCCGGACCTCGGGGGCCTGTCCCGTACGGTCCTGTACTTCGCCCTGGCCGTGAGCGCCCTGCTGGTCGGCGTGGCCGCGCTGCTGATGGGCATCGCCTGGATGGACCTCGTGGAGAACGCCCGCAGTGAGTGGTGAGCGGGCTCACCACTTACCGGGCGCGTAGTCCTTGAGGAAGACGCCGTACAGGTCCTCGCCCGCCTCACCGCGCACCACCGGGTCGTAGACGCGGGCCGCGCCGTCGACCAGGTCGAGCGGGGCGTGGAAGCCGGCCTCGGCCATGCGCAGCTTGTCGTAGTGCGGGCGCTCGTCGGTGATCCAGCCGGTGTCGACCGAGGTCATCAGGATGCCGTCGGTGTCGAACATCTCCTGCGCGCTGGTCCGCGTGACCATGTTCATCGCGGCCTTGGCGGCGTTGGTGTTCGGATGGCCCGCACCCTTGTAGCCACGGCCGAAGACGCCCTCCATCGCGGAGACGTTCACCACGTACGCCCGCCCGCTCGCCGCGCGCCTCGCGGCCTCGGCCATGACCGGCCGGAGCTTGCTGATCAGGATGAACGGCGCCGTGTAGTTGCACAGCTGGGTCTCCAGCAGCTCCACCGGGGAGATCTGCTCGATGGTCTGTACCCAGGTGTTGCTGTCGACGACGTCGGGGACGAGGCCGCCGGCGTCGATGGCGGTGCCGTCGAGGTGCCGGGCGACGCTGGCGTTGCCCGCGACCAGGGCGAGGTCGGCGACCTGCTGCGCGTCGAGGCCGCTGATGCCGACGGGCAGCGCGGCCAGGCCGTCGACGGCGCCGGAGTTGAAGGCACCGATGACGTGGTGGGCGGGCAGCTCACCGGCCGGCAGCGGAGCGCTCTCGCCGTCGACCAGCGCGGCGTAGGCGGACGGCAGGCGGCGCACGGTCTGCGTCGCGTTGTTGATCAGGATGTCGAGGGGGCCCGCCTCGGCGACCTGGTCGGCGAGGGCGACGGCCTGCGCCGGGTCGCGCAGGTCGATGCCGACGACCTCCAGGCGGTGCATCCAGTCCCCCGAGTCGTCCATCGCCTTGAAGCGGCGGATGGCGTCCTTGGGGAAGCGCGTGGTGATCGTCGTGTGCGCACCGTCACGCAGCAGCCGCAGCGCGATGTACATGCCGATCTTGGCGCGGCCACCGGTGAGCAGCGCGCGCTTGCCGCTGAGGTCGGCCCGGACGTCCCGCTTGGCGCGGTTCTGGGCGGCGCAGTCCTGGCAGAGCTGGTGGTAGAAGTAGTCGACCTCGACGTACCGCTGCTTGCAGGTGTAGCAGGAGCGGGGGCGCTGGAGTATCCCCGCGATCTTGCCCTCGGCGGTCCGCGACGAGGGCAGGATGCCCTCGGTCTCGTCGTCGATGCGCTCGGCGGAGCCGGTCGCCGTGGCCTCCGTGACCGCCTTGTCGTGGGCGGTCTTGGCGGCCCGGCGCTCCTGCCGGCGGCGCTGCTTGACGGTGCGGTAGATGTGCGACGTGGCCCGGCGCACCAGGATCGCGTCGGGGTGGTCGACGTCCAGCTTGTCGAGCTCCTCCAGCACGCTCAGGCACACGGCGAGCCGCTCCGGGTCGATGCCGGGCCCGTACACGATCTCGTCCGTGATCGCCGAGCCGTCCTCTGTCACCGTCATCGCCGCTGCCGTTCCTGGATCTGCCGTCGCGGCGCTCCGGTCGCGCCCGCATTCGAACGGCAGATTTTACGGAGCGCCGGGCCGCACCGCCAAACCCGTCATGATCACGGCGCACAGGCCTTGATCAGCGTCTCCAGTTCGTCGGCCACCGCCTGGGCGAACCGATCCAGGTCCGGTACGGCCGCCGCGTCGGCCACGAGCCCGTAGTGGACCCGCCCCCGGTACGTCGAGACGGCGACGGCGAGGGACTGCCCGGCGGCCAGCGGGGCGAAGGGGAACACCTCCGTGAGCGCGTTGCCGCCCAGCTTCAGGCCGAGGCCGGGCAGGGGGACGCTGGTGACCAGGATGTCGAACCAGAGCCGCGCGGCCTGGCTGACCAGCGGCCCGCCGAGCCGGTGGCCCAGCGCCGGGACGTGGTCGGCGAGCAGCGCGACGGCACCCGCGCCCCGGTTGGGGCCGGCGTCCTTGTTGCGGTCCATGGCCGTGCGGACCGTGTCGAGGCGGCCGCGCGGGTCGGGATCGTCGACCGGAAGCCGTATCAAGTACCCCGACAGCCGGTTGCCCTGCGGGTGCGCGGTGCGTGGGCGGCGCTTGGAGACCGGGATCAGGGCGCGCGGAGCGACGCCGTCGCTGCCGTCGCCGCGTTCGTCGAGCCAGCGGCGCAGGGCGCCCGCGACGACGGCGATCAGGACGTCGTTGACGGTGCCGCCGACTGCCTTGCGGACACGGTGCACGTCGTCGAGGTCGAGGACCACGCCGGCGGTACGGCGGGTGCCGGAGGGCTCGGAGGTGAGCGCGGGCGACGAGCGCACCCCGAGGGTGGACAGGGCGACGGAGGCGCCGATGTCGAGGGCGCGGCCCACGTCGGAGAGGGCACCGCGCACCACGTCGGGCAGTTGGCGCACGTCCGGCAGGAGGCGGCGGGGCGGATCCGCCGGGCGGGGGCGGGAGGCATGCAGGTCCGTGGGGTCCAGGATCGCCGCCGCCAGGGTCAGGGCGCGCAGGCCGTCGGCGAGGGCGTGGTGGAACTTGAAGAGCACGGCGAACGACACGCCGTCCGCCCCCGGCAGCACGTGCGCCTCCCACGGCGGCCGGCCGCGTTCCAGCGGACGCTCCATCAGCCGGCCCGCCACCGCGTGGAAGTCGGCCGTCGGGGCATGCAGCCGGACGTGGTCGAGCGGGTCGAAGTCGGGGGCGGGTTCCCGCGCCGCGCCACCGAAGGCCAGCGGGCGCCGCAGGGCCGGCGGCCGCCATACGTTCCGGATCCGCATCCGGAGCCCGGGCACGGCGGCGGCACGCGCGGCGAGCAGGTCGGCGGCGTGGGCACCGGCGGCGGGCGAGTGGGACGCGAAGACACCGAGCGCCCCCAGATGCATGGGGTGCCGGTCCGACTCGATGTTCCAGAACGCCAGGTCGAGGGGAGCGAGCAGGTCGTCAGAAGTCAATGGGTTGCCTCGCGTCGACGACGGGTGGGCCAGCAGTCAATCGCCCACGCGCGATTACGGTCAAGTACGATCAGGCTACGCACAGTTAACAACAGATTAAGTCCCGCTACCCGAGAAAGGGCGTGGGACTCACGGGACGCGTCTGACATAAGAGGTCACGAAGGACGGGCAGGGGCACCACGGAGATGTAGGGAGCGTCACACGAAGACACGGCGCGCGCCACACGAGGACGCTCCGGGCGCCACCACCCCACTCGGACACGGCGGGCGCCGCGCGGAGGGATCCGGGCGTCGTACCCGGCCGCGACACCCCGGGCGCGGGACCGAACAGGCGATCGACCCCGTGCCTCCCTCACGCCCTCGCGCTGCCAAGCTCTCACGCCCTCACGCCCTCACGCCCTCACGGCACCCGCTGCCCCTTCCCCAACGCGATCACCCCGCCCTTGGACACCGTGTACAGCTCCGCGTCCCGCTCCGGGTTCACCCCGATCGTCGCCCCCGGGGGCACCTCGACGTTCTTGTCCAGCACCGCGCCCCGCACCACCGCGCCGCGCCCTATGTGCACGTTGTCGTGGAGGACCGAGCCCTGCACGACCGCCCCCGGGTCGACCACGACGCCCGGCGACAGCACGGACCGGGTGACCTGCCCCCGGATCAGGCAGCCGGAGCTGATGATGGACTCGCCGGCGATGCCGCCGGCGTTGAAGCGGGCCGGTGAGAGCTGGCTGGAGTGGGTGTAGACGGGCCAGCTGCGGTTGTAGAGGTTGAAGGCGGGCCGCTCGGCGATGAGATCCATGTGGGCGTCGTAGTACGCGTCGAGGGTGCCGACGTCCCGCCAGTAGCCCTGGTCGCGGGTGGTCTCGCCGGGCACGTGGTTGTCGCCGAAGTCGTACAGGTGGGCCTCGCCGCGCGCGGTGAGCTGGGGCAGGATCGAACCGCCCATGTCGTGCAGCGAGTTCTTGTCCTCGGCGTCCCGCTGGAGAGCCTCGACGAGCACCTTGGTGGTGAAGATGTAGTTGCCCATCGAGGCGAGGACGCGGTCGGGGTCGTCCGGCAGGCCCGGCGGGTCGGCGGGCTTCTCCAGGAACCGCTCGACGGTGCTGCCGTCCGAGCCCGGGGTGATCACCCCGAAGGAGGGCGACTCCGAGCGCGGCACACGGATGCCTGCCACCGTCACGCCCGCGCCGGAGTCGATGTGCTGGGCGAGCATCTGGCGCGGGTCCATGCGGTAGACGTGGTCGGCGCCGAACACCGCGACGTACTCCGGCTGTTCGTCGTGGATCAGGTTCAGGGACTGCAGGATCGCGTCCGCGCTGCCCAGGAACCAGCGGGGACCGAGGCGCTGCTGGGCCGGGACCGGAGTGACGTAGTTGCCGAGCAGGCTGGACATCCGCCAGGTGGTGGTGATGTGCCGGTCCAGCGAGTGCGACTTGTACTGCGTGAGGACGCAGATGCGCAGGATGTCTCCGTTGACGAGGTTGGACAGGACGAAGTCGACGAGGCGGTACGTGCCGCCGAAGGTCACCGCGGGTTTCGCCCGGTCCGCGGTCAGGGGCATCAGGCGCTTGCCTTCTCCGCCCGCCAGTACGATTCCCAGCACCGAAAGTCCTCCCCCGAGGTCTCGACTCCGCTCGACCAGGGGGTTCCCCCATCGCCGCATCCCGCCGCCCCTCTTACCTGTTGTGCCGCCGTGGTCTGCTCTGTCGACTACCCCGGAAACAGGACGTCCGAGTAGAGACGTGCCGTGCGCCGGGCGACCGTGTCCCACCCGAACTCCCCCACCGCCCGCTCCCGCCCCGCCTCACCCATCCGCCGGGCGCCCTCCGGGTCGCCGAGCACCGCGTCCAGGGCGCGGGCGAGGCCGGGCTCGAAGTCGTCGTCCACCGGTACCAGAAGGCCCGTCTTGCCGTCGGCGACGACCTCCGGGATGCCGCCGACCTGGGAGGCGACGACGGCCGTGCCGCAGGCCATCGCCTCCAGGTTGACGATGCCCAGGGGCTCGTACACCGAAGGGCAGACGAAGACCGCCGCGTGGGTGAGGAGTTGGATCACCTCGGGGCGGGGCAGCATGCGGCGGATCCAGTGCACGCCGTCGCGGATCCGGCTCAGCTCCCGGTACAGCTCGCGGAACTCCTGGTCGATCTCGGGGGTGTCGGGCGCGCCCGCGCACAGCACGACCTGCGCCGACGGGTCTATGTCGCGCACCGCGCGCAACAGGTGGGGCACGCCCTTCTGCCGGGTGATGCGGCCGACGAACAGCACGTAGGGGCGGTCCGGGTCGACGCCGAGGCGGCGCAGGACGTCGGTGGCCGGGTCCGGCCGGTACATCCCGGTGTCGATGCCGTTGTGCACGACGTGGACGCGGGCCGGGTCCAGCGCCGGATAGCAGGCGAGGATGTCCTCGCGCATCGCTCCCGAGACGGCGACGACCGCGTCGGCGGCCTCGATCGCGGTGCGCTCGGCCCAGCTCGACAGGGCGTAACCGCCGCCGAGTTGCTCGGCCTTCCACGGCCGCAGCGGCTCCAGGGAATGGGCGGTCACCACGTGCGGGATGCCGTACAGGAGTTTGGCGAGGTGGCCGGCGAGATTGGCGTACCAGGTGTGCGAGTGGACGAGTTCGCGGCCCTGGAGGGCGGCGGCCATCGACAGGTCCACGGAGAAGGTGCGCAGGGCGTCGTTGGCGCTGTCGAGGGTGGGCCAGGAGCGGTGGCGGACCACGCCCTCGCTGCGGCCCTCGCCCCAGCAGTGCACGTCTAGGTCGACCAGGGGCCGCAACTCCCGGGCGAGGAACTCGACATGGACGCCCGCTCCGCCGTACACGTCAGGCGGGTACTCCCGGGTCAGCAGTCCCACTCGCACCCGGAACCCCCTGTCTCAGCGGCTGGTGCCTTCATGGTCACCCAGATGCGTCGCGGGCGGAAGACCACGGGATGGCCGCCCGGTCAAGCCGTGGGCGCCCGGGTGAAACAGCAGTCGCCGCAGACGCCGCCGCCCGGCACCCGGTAGTACAGGCAGCAGCTGCGGCGTCGGAAGGCCGTGCCGGTGAGGGTGCCGGAGTCGCGCAGGAGGGGGTGCGCGAAGAGCCCGTCGGTCAGCGCGCGGGCCCGGGCCGCGGTGTCCGTACGGCCGTGTGCGCGCGCCCAGCGGTCCAGTTCGCGGGCGGCGCCCGCGAGCGCGGACGCGGCGTTGCCCCACAGCAGGCCTTCCGGGAGCCGGTGACGGGCGCGCAGGGCGGCCGCCAGAGGTTCGAGGTGCCCGTGCAGCACGACGTCGACGAGGGTCGCGGCGTCGCCCGGCAGCGGGCGCACCTCGGTGAGCCACAGGTCGTCGGGGGCACCGGCGTCGGCGTCCCAGCGCAGCAGCCGTGGGGCTAGGTCGGGGATCCGGCCGTACAGAGCGGCGCAGCCCAGGGCGGCCGACCAGAGCCGGGCCGCGAGCCCCAGGTGGGCCACGGAGGCGGCGATCCGGGGCTGCGGGGCGCGCAGGGCCGTCGCCACCTTCCGGACACGGAGGTCCAGGGGATCGGGGAAGCCCGGGGAATCGAGGAGGTCCAGGGACTCGGGGAAGTCTAGAGCCCCGGGGCGGACGTCCGACGTCGTACCGTCGTACGTCTGCGCGAGGGTCGGCAGCGGTCCGGCCGGGTCCCGGGGGCCGTCCACGACCGTGCGCAGGACGAAGAAGCCGCCGAGCGGTCGCAGTGCGGTGAGAGCGGGGTCGAGTTCCACGAGGAGCAGTAGTACCAAGGCCCCTAGGGGCCGAACCCCAGGAATGTACCTCCCTCGTAGCCCACCCTGGGGATGACGTGCGGCTGGTCGTACTCCATCGGCAGTAGGTCTCATTGCGTGCTCAGGTACGACGACGGGAACAGCGCGACAAGGCATCGTGTTGCCTATGAGAACCGACCGTTCGCCGCGCCGGGCCCAGCGCCTGCGCCGCCCGCAGAGGAGCAGGCCATGAGCGCCCTCGCGCTTTCCGTGCTGCTGTCGCTCGTCTCCGCCGTGGCGTACGCGGGCGGGGCGATCGTCCAGGAGCGCGTGGCGGAGGCGGACGGGCAGTACGCGCCGCTGCGCAGGCCCGGCTGGTGGGCCGCGGTCGCGCTGAACGGTCTGGGCGGCCTGCTGCATGTCGCGGCCCTGGCCTACGGCCCGCTGAGCGTGGTGCAACCGCTGGGGGCGCTCACCATCGTGTTCGCGCTGCCCATGGCGGCGCTGTTCGTGGGACGCAGGGCCGGGTCGACTGCCTGGCGGGGCGCCGTCATGGCGACCGTCGGCCTCGCGGGCCTGCTGTCGCTCGTCGGCTCCTCCGGCTCGCGGTCCCTTGACGGGGCACAGCAGACGGGCGTGTTCGTGGTGACCGCCGGTGTGGTCGCCGCGCTGATGGCCGTGGGCCGTGCGGCGCACCGGCATCCGGCGGTGCGTGCGATGGTGCTCGCCACGGCGTCCGGCATAGCGTTCGGCATGTCCTCGGTGTTCACGAAGTCCGTCGCGGTCGACTGGACCGGTGGTCGGACCTCGGCGCTGCTGCCCTCCCTGGCCGCGATCGGCGTGTTCGCCGTGGCCGGTCTGCTGCTGTCCCAAGCCGCCTACCGCGGCGCCGGACTCACGGCCCCGCTGGCCACGCTGACCGTCGTGAACCCCGTCGTGGCCGCCGCGGTGGGCATCACCATGTTCGGCGAGTCCTTCAGGTACGGCACCACGGGCACCCTGCTCGCCCTGGGCTGCGGCGTGGTGGCGGCGGGCGGACTGATCCTCCTGACGGCGGAGCGTGTCGAGCGCGCCGGGACCGGGACGCCGCTGCCCGTGCCGGACGTCGTCACCACCGGCAAGCCGGCCGCCGCGACCCTGCCCGACAGCGTTTTCCTCCCCAGCCCGCTCGCGGACGGCGAGTACACCAGGGACGCGCGCACGACCTCCGCGGACCCCTCCGGTGCCTACGACGACGGCGTGTACGACAACGCCGCGCCGGCCGTCGCCTCGGACGCCACGCCGCAGTACCACGCGCTGTACGGCGCGCCCTACGTCCCCTTCCCGGCCCTGGAGCGCAGTCGCGTCCGGGTCAGATCCTGACCCCCCCGGCCCGCAGGTACGCCAGCGGGTCGACGTCGGAGCCGAAACCGGGCCCGGTCCGCACCTCGAAGTGCAGATGCGGGCCCGTGCTGTTGCCGGTGGATCCGACCCGGCCGATGCGCTGGCCGGCGCCCACCGACTGCCCGGCCTTGACGGAGATGGCCGACAGGTGCGCGTACTGGCTGTACCGGCCGTCGGAGTGCCGGATCACGACCTGGTAGCCGAAGGAGCCGCCCCAGCCGGCGTCGACGACCCGGCCCGCCCCGACCGCCTTCACGGTGGCCCCGGTGGGGGCGGGGAAGTCGACACCCGTGTGATAGCCCTTGGACCAGCTGGAGCCCGTCGCGCGGTAGGCCGTGCCCAGAGGGCCGCTGACCGGGGCGACGCGGGAGTCGCCGCGCTGGTCGCCGCCGCCGTCGTCGGCGGGAGCGGAGGTCTTCGGCGGGGACTTCGGTGCCGCCTTGGGCGGGGCCTTGGGCGCCTTGGGGGTCTGCCGCGTCGTGCTCGGGGCGGCCGGCGCGGTCGAAGTGCCCGTGGCCTTGGCGCGCAGGTTCAGTCGCTGGCCCGGAAGGATCAGGTCGGGATCCGCCCCGATGGTCTTGCGGTTGCCGGCGTACAGGCGCTGCCAGCCGCCCCGGACGTCACGCTCGTCGGCGATGGTCGAGAGTGTGTCGCCGCGGACGACGGTGTACATCTCGGCGGTCCCGGCGCGCGACTGGGGCGTGGTCTGCGGCTGGACGTCCGCCGTCGTGGACTTCGGGGTACGCGTCGTGGTGCCGGCGGGTCTGATGTCCGGGCTCTCCCGGGTCAGCCCGGCGCGCTGCGAGCACACCGGCCAGGCGCCGGGCCCCTGCCCGTCGAGCACCTTCTCGGCGACGGCGATCTGCTGGTCCTTGGTGGCCAGGTCCGCGCGGCCCGCGTACGCCGTGCCGCCGTAGGCCTCCCAGGTGGACTGGCTGAACTGCAGTCCTCCGTAGTACCCGTTGCCGGTGTTGATGTTCCAGTCGTTGGTCGACTCGCAGGCGGCGACCTTGTCCCAGGTGGCCACGTCGGCCGCGTGCGCCGCTCCGGTGCCGACGAACGGGAGGGCCATGCCGGCGCCGCCCGCCGTGACGGTGAGCGAGGCGCGGTTGATCCTGTTCGGCTGATACCGGCGGTGCCGGCCGCGTACGGCCATGGAGAGCCCCCTCGACAAGCGTCAGGAGGGCCAAAAGTATGCGCCGCGAACAGGCCATGACAAGACGGCAATCGGCCGCCTGGAAGTGCCAAGTGGCGCGGATCGCACCCCCGTTGCCGGAGTGACCCGGCGCGCGCTGAGGCGCCCGGGCCCTTCCGTACGTACTGAGCCCCGTCGGGTCAGGACATGCGGTCGGCGTAGCGGCACGTCAGGATGGCCGAGGGACGATACTGACGGCACGACGACGGACCAATGGTCGGCAGCACCGGATCAGACGACCGCACGGCACACGGCTTACAGCACACGGCACGAATACATACAGACGTACATATCCGGATCGGCACCACCGATACACGATCTACGGGGTCCCCGGATCCCATGAGGAGCAGGCGGTATGAGCACTTCAGCCCAGATCGGCGTCACGGGTCTCGCGGTCATGGGCCGCAACCTCGCCCGCAACTTCGCGCGCAACGGCTACACGGTCGCGTTGCACAACAGGACCGTGTCGCGGACGCACGCGCTGGTGGAGGAGTTCGGGAGCGAGGGCGAGTTCATCGCGGCCGAGACCGCCAAGGACTTCGTCGCGGCACTGGAACGTCCGCGTCGCCTGGTCATCATGGTCAAGGCCGGTGAGCCGACGGACGCGGTGATCCAGGAGTTCGCCCCGCTCCTGGAGCCCGGCGACATGATCATCGACGGCGGCAACGCGCACTTCGCGGACACCCGGCGCCGTGAGCGCGAGCTGCGTGAGCAGGGCATCCACTTCGTCGGCACGGGCATCTCCGGCGGCGAGGAGGGCGCCCTGCACGGGCCGAGCATCATGCCGGGCGGCTCGAAGGAGTCGTACGGGTCGCTGGGCCCGATGCTGGAGAAGATCTCGGCGAAGGCGGACGACGGGGCGCCCTGTGTGACGCACGTGGGTCCGGACGGCGCCGGGCACTTCGTGAAGATGGTGCACAACGGCATCGAGTACGCCGACATGCAGCTGATCGGCGAGGCGTACCAGCTGCTCCGCGATGTCGCCGGGTACTCGCCGGCGGAGATCGCGGAGATCTTCCGCACCTGGAACACGGGCCGGCTGGACTCGTACCTGATCGAGATCACCGCCGAGGTGCTGTCGCACGTGGACGAGGCGACGGGCAAGCCGTTCGTGGACGTGGTGGTGGACCAGGCGGAGCAGAAGGGCACCGGCCGCTGGACCGTCCAGATCGCGCTGGACCTGGGCGTTCCGGTGTCCGGGATCGCCGAGGCGGTCTTCGCGCGCTCGCTGTCCGGGCACGCGGCCCTGCGGGAGGCCTCGCGGGGGCTGGCGGGTCCGAAGGCCGCGCCGCTGAGCAAGGAGGAGGCCGGGGCGTTCGCGGACCGGGTCGAGCAGGCGCTGTACGCGTCGAAGATCGTGTCGTACACCCAGGGGTTCCACGAGATCGCCGCGGGCAGCGAGGAATACGACTGGGACATCGACCTCGGGCGGGTCGCCTCGATCTGGCGTGGCGGCTGCATCATCCGCGCGGCCTTCCTGGACCGGATCCGTGCCGCGTACGACGCGCGGGCCGACCTGCCGAGCCTGCTGTCCGACGAGACGTTCGCGCGGGAGATCGCCGAGGCGCAGGACGACTGGCGTGAGGTGCTGGTCGCCGCGACACGGCAGGGTGTGCCGGCGCCGGGGTTCGGGGCGGCGCTGGCGTACTACGACGCGCTGCGTGCCGAGCGGTTGCCCGCGGCGCTCACGCAGGGACAGCGGGACTTCTTCGGGGCGCACACGTACCGGCGGACCGACCGGGACGGCGCGTTCCACACGCTGTGGGGCGGCGACCGGTCGGAGGTGTCCGCCTAGGAGGCGGGCGGTTCGGTCGTTGCGCGGGTGCGGGCGGGCGGGGCTGGTGACGCAGTTCCCCGCGCCCCCTCCGCGGTGTTGCGGTGGGCGGCGTCGACACACCGCCCACCGTCGCTGTTCAGGACAGGGGCGGGCCGGGTTCCGGGCTCGGGACCGGTTCGGGGCCCGGGGGGATGGGGGACGGGCTCGGGTCCGGGGCCGGGTGGGGGGCCGGAGGTGGCTCCGGGGCAGGCGGCGGTGGAGGAGCCGGGGCCGGGGGAGGTTCGGGCGGCGGCACGGGGTGGGGCTGCGGGCCTGGCGGCGGCGGTACCGGATCTGGCGGCGGTGGTACCGGATCGGGCTGCGGGCTGGTCATGATGTCCTCCGGCCAGTGGGTGGGCGTCGGCTCTGGACTACTCCCCCGCGTACCCGGCGCCCCGCGCCGCCAGTCACCCGCTGGAGTCACTTCGTGGCCGAGGCGGCCTCTCCCGGCCGTCCGGCGCGCCGACCGCACCCGCCCCCGCCGCCGGTCCTGGCCAGGGGCTGGACAGCACCGGCACGGTGGCCGCCCTCAGCCGTTGGGCTGGTGGCATGGAGCCTGCGCGAGGACGATCGCGTCGGCGCCGGTGACCGTGCCCGCGTGGTCCTCGGCGCGCAGGGCCTCGAAGACCGGGAAGTGCGGGGGCGAGGTGTGCGGCAGCGACGGCACGCTCAGAAGCGTCCGGGATGCGCCGCCAGCCACGCCTCCGCGGCGTCCAGCAGCTCGGGGTCGGCGGCGGGGGCCTCGTCCGGGTGGCGCTCGGCCCACTTGACGACGTACGGGCAGAGCGGGGCGACGGGGATGCCCTCGCGGGCGGCGACGGCGTACAGCTCGCGCGCCAGGGCGCCCGCGATGCCCTTCCCCTCGTGGGCCGGTTCGACGATGGTGTGCACCGGCACGAGGGCGCGCCTCGGGGCGTCGAGCACGAAGTACTCGACACGGCCGGTGACCTCGCCGTCCCCGACGGCCTCCAGGCGGCCCGCCGCCCGGTCGTCGCGGATCTCGGTCTCGCTCATGGGCACTCCTCTTCGACGGTCCACACCCTGACGGCCTGCGGGCTGCGCTCCTGGTCGGAACTCGGGGCGTCGGCGCCCGCGCCTCGAAGTCCGTCACTTGAGCGTAACCGACGATGATCACAAGGCCCCCGTTGGACCAGGTGGGCCGCCGCTTTGCACGGCCCCCGCCGACGCGGACGCTCCCTCGGTCGGCCCTTGTACCGAGGGTGCGTGCGGTCAGGTGTGCGGCCGGGCGTGCGGTGTCACGCCGTGGAACAGGCGAATTCGGCCTCGTCCGGCCGGTCCAGCATCACGATGGTGGCCAGGCGGCGGTCCGCCGACCAGTCGGGGTGGCGCACGAGTTCCGGGGTGGCGCCGACGATGACGGTGAGCGGGATCATGTCGGGAAGCCGGGCCAGCAGACCGACGAGTTCCCTGGCGGGCTGGTCCGCGAGGTGCGGGTCGTCGACGATCAGGACCAGCGGGCCGTCCTGCGCGGCGGCCTCCAGGAAATACCGCCAGACGTCCATCCACTCCTGGGCGGTCAGCCACTCCGTGGTGCGGTTCACGCTCTCGAACAGAGAAGTGCAGCGGGCCACCAGCCAGTTGGAGCAGCTCTCGGCGGCCGCGAGGCGGTCGACGATGGTGCTGGTCTTCCTGCGGACCGCCCAGGGCGGGTCCGCCTGTCTCGACACCCAACTGCCGTCGGTGACCGAGGCCGTGCGGGCGGTGCTGGGACAGCCGGCGACCGTGTGACGCCCGGGCGGAGCACTGCCGCGCGACGCGATCGTGAACGGGCGCCCGCACACCTTCACCCCTATGCCGTCACCTCGGCCGCCTCCGCCACCTCTCCCGCCCGCTCCTCGAACTGCGTCCGGTACAGCTCCGCGTAGCGTCCGCCTGCCGCCAGCAGCCCGTCGTGCGTGCCCCGTTCGACGACACGGCCGTCTTCCAGGACGAGGATCAGGTCGGCGTTGCGCACGGTGGACAGGCGGTGGGCGATGACGAGGGCGGTGCGGCCCTGGAGGGCCTCGGTGAGGGCCTCCTGAACGGCCGCCTCCGAGGTGTTGTCGAGGTGGGCCGTGGCCTCGTCGAGGATGACCACCCGCTGGCGGGCGAGGAGGAGACGGGCGATGGTCATGCGCTGGCGTTCGCCGCCGGAGAGGCGGTAGCCGCGTTCGCCGACCACGGTGTCGAGGCCGTCGGGGAGGGCGTGGACGAGGGTTTCCAGGCGGGCCCGGCGCAGGGCGTCCCACAGTTCGCCGTCGCTCGCCGTGGGGCGGGCCAGCAGCAGGTTGGCCCGGACCGTGTCGTGGAACAGGTGGCCGTCCTGGGTGACCATGCCGACGGTGGCGCGCAGGGAGCCGGCGGTCAGGTCGCGGACGTCGACGCCGCCGACGCGGACGGCGCCTCCGTCGACGTCGTAGAGGCGCGGCAGCAGTTGCGCGATCGTCGACTTGCCGGCCCCGGAGGAGCCGACGAGGGCGACGGTGCGGCCGGGGTCGGCGCGGAAGGAGACGCCGTGCAGGACCTCGGCGCCGCCCCGGCTGTCGAGGGCGGCCACCTCCTCCAGGGAGGCGAGGGAGACCTTGTCGGCGGAGGGGTAGCCGAACCGGACGTCCTCGAACTCGACGGACACCGGCCCGTGGGGCACCTCGACGGCGTCCGGCTTGTCCTCGATGAGCGGCGTGAGGTCGAGCACCTCGAAGACCCGCTCGAAGCTGACGAGGGCGCTCATCACCTCGACGCGCGCCCCGGCGAGCGCCGTGAGAGGCGCGTACAGACGCGTCAGCAGCAGGGCGAGGGCCACCACGGCGCCGGGTTCCATGCTGCCACGCAGGGCGAACCAGCCGCCGAGGCCGTAGACCAGGGCCAGGGCGAGCGCCGACACCAGGGTCAGCGCGGTGATGAACGCGGACTGCGCGGTCGCCGTACGGATGCCGATGTCCGCGACCCGGCGGGCCCGGACCGCGAACTCCGCCGACTCCTCCTCCGGCCGGCCGAAGAGCTTGACGAGGGTGGCGCCGGGCGCGGAGAAGCGCTCGGTCATCCGGGTGCCCATCGCCGCGTTCAGCGTCGCCGCCTCCCGCTGCATCCCGGCCATCCGGCTGCCCATCCGCCGCGCCGGGATCACGAAGACCGGCAGCAGCACCAGCGCGAGCAGGGTGACTTGCCAGGACAGGGTGAGCATGACGGCGAGGGTGAGCACCAGCGTGACGAGGTTGCTGACCACGCCGGACAGCGTGTTGCTGAACGCCCGCTGGGCGCCGATCACGTCGTTGTTGAGCCGGCTGACGAGCGCCCCGGTGCGGGTCCGGGTGAAGAACGCGACCGGCATGCGCTGCACATGGTCGAAGACCGCCCTGCGCAGATCGAGGATGAGGCCCTCCCCCAGCGCCGCCGAGAGCCTGCGCGCCAGGATGCCCAGGGCCGCCTCCACCACTGCGATGAGCGCGATCAGCAGTGCGAGCCGTACGACGGTGCGCTCGTCGCCGTCGGTCACGATCGCGTCGACGACCTGCCCGGCGAGGATCGGGGTCGCGACGGCGAGCAGTGCGGTCGCGACCCCGAGCAGTACGAACAGCACGATCCGTGGGCGGTGCGGGCGGGCGAACGCGGCGATCCGGCGCAGCGTGGCGCGGGCGAAGGCGCGGCGTTCCTCTGTGGCGTTCATGACGCTGTACAGCTGCGTCCACGCCGTGGTCTCCATGCTCATGCGACGAACCTAGAACCTGGACCAAACTTGAGGTCAAGTGCTGCGCGCGGGCCGCCTCGGAGATCGTTGTCGGCCGGCTTCCCGCACGTAATCCCCCGGCCCCGCTTCCGCAACCCGCAGTTGAGGCGGTGCGGAAAACCTCTCGAAGTGTGACAGCGGCAGAACGGCAAAGCGCGGGACGGCGCTCCGGACCCATCCCCTTCCGGCTCATCCTGGGCCTGATCCCGCTCGCCTTCGTGACCTACCTCGCGGTGCGCCACCGCGACGTGCTCGCCGAGGGCTTCCATCATCTGGCGACGGCCAAGTGGCCGTGGCTGCTGGCCGCCGGCGGCGCCACCTGCCTGACCTGGGTCGCCATGGCGGTGACCCGGCAGGGCGCGGTCGTCGAGCGGCTGCCGGGCTTCCGGCTGCTGGCCACCCAGGTCGCGGCGATGGCCGCGAACCACATGCTGCCGACCGGGCTGGGTTCCAGCGCGGTCAACCTGCGGTTCATGACGGTCTGCGGGCTGCCGCTGGCCCGCTCCTCGGCCGCGGTGGCGCTCTACCTGCTCGCCGAGAGCATCGCCCGGGTCGGCATGCTGGCCGTCCTGCTGATCGTCTTCCCCGGCGCGCTGCGGCTCGGCACGCTGCTGCCGGCGAACGTGGCCGGCCCGCTGCTGCTCGTGCTGGGCGCGGTCGCACTGGTGGCGGCGGCGGTGCTGCTGCTCGTACGGCGGCTGCGCACGGCCGTGTTCTCCTTCGTGGGCACGGCGTTGGGTGAGGCCCGCTCGGTGCACACCCGTCCGTCGCGGGCGCTGGCCCTGTGGGGCGGTTCGCTGGCCTTCCCCGCGTTGCAGGCGGCCGGGCTGGTCGCGGTGGGGCTGGCGCTGGGGTTGGAGATACCGCTGTGGCACATCGCTCTCGCGTATCTGGCCGCGACGGTCGCCGTCGCCGTGGTACCCACGCCGGGCGGGCTCGGCTCGGTCGAGGCGGCACTGATCGTGGCGCTGGTCGCGGCGGGCAGCCCGGCCGCGGTGGCCACGGCCGTGGTCCTGGCGTACCGCGTGATCACCGTGTGGCTGCCGTTGCTGCCGGGGGCGCTGACGCTGGGCGCGCTGGTCCGGCTGAGGGTCATCTGAGACCGGCCCGGCCCCCGTAGCGTGCTGCCCTTCGACGACACGAAGACGAAACGAAGGGGGCTCCACCATGCCGGTCCGCGTCGAGCGTCAGCGGCACGTCACCACGGTCATCCTCTCCCGTCCCGGGGCCCGCAACGCGGTGGACGGCCCGACCGCGGCCGAACTCGCCGCCGCTTTCCGCGATTTCGAGGCGGACGACGGGGCACACGTGGCGGTGCTGTGGGGTGAGGGCGGCACGTTCTGCGCGGGGGCCGACCTCAAGGCGATCGGCACCGAGCGCGGCAACCGGGTCGCCGAGGACGGTGACGGGCCGATGGGGCCGACCCGGATGCGGCTGACCAAGCCGGTCGTGGCGGCCGTGGCGGGGCACGCGGTCGCGGGCGGCCTGGAACTGGCGCTCTGGTGCGATCTGCGGGTCGCCGAGGAGGACGCCGTCTTCGGGGTGTTCTGCCGCCGCTGGGGTGTCCCGCTGATCGACGGCGGCACGGTACGGCTGCCCCGGCTGATCGGCACCGGCCGCGCCCTCGACATGATCCTCACCGGGGCGTCCGGTGCCGGCCCGTGAGGCCTGCGACATGGGGCTCGTCAACCGCGTCGTCCCCACCGGCCGGGCCCGCGCCGAGGCCGAGGAACTGGCCGCCGGCATCGCCCGCTTCCCGCAGGCCTGCCTGCGCGCCGACCGTGCCTCCGTGTGGGAGCAGGACGGCCTGGACGAACCGGCCGCGATGCGCGGGGAACTGCGGCACGGCACGGGCGTCCTGGCGGCGAGCCTGGAGGGCGCCGCCCGCTTCGCCGCGGGGGCCGGGCGGCACGGCTCGTTCACGGACGGCTGAGGCCGGTGTGCGCGAGGAGGAACTCGCCGGTGACGGTCGACTACGCGTCCGTCGCCCTCGTCGTCGTACTCGTCCTCGCCACCGCGTGGTGGTACGTCGCCCGCCGTTCGTACGGAACCGACCACCGCCGCGTACGGATCGGACCGTGAACAGGCGGAAATGGCCGAGGGAATCGTCTGATCCACGCGGTGCGGCCACCGCTCCAGGTACGAACCGGCGTGCGGATACGGCAGGATGAGCGATCGCGCCGCCCCGTCACAGGGGGACCGGCGCGATCGCACATCCCGTCTTCGAGCAGGTGACAACGTGACGCGACTTCACATCCGGTACGCCGCAGATTGTTTCCCGGGAGGTGACCGATGACCCGCGCGCTGACCCTGGACGACCTGATGCTCGCCGGGATCGCCCTCGTGGCCGGTCTGCTGGGCGCGTTCCTGCTGCGCATGCTGCTGCGCTGGCTGGGCAAGCACGCCCTGCGGACCCGCTGGGGCGGCGACGACGTCATCGTGGACGCCCTGCGGACCGTGGTGCCGTGGGGGGCGATCGTGGGCGGCGCGGCGGCCGCCGGAGGGGTGCTGCCGCTGACCCGGACGGTCCAGCACCACGTCAACCAGTCCTTGACGGTGCTGTTCATCCTCGTCGTGTCGGTGTCCGCGGCACGGGCGGTCGCCGCCCTGGTGCGTTCGGTCGCCCAGTCCCGCTCCGGGGTCGCGGCCTCGGCGTCGATCTTCGTGAACATCACCCGGGTCGTGGTGCTGGCGATCGGCTTCCTGGTGATGCTCCAGACGCTGGGCATCTCCATAGCGCCGCTGCTGACCGCCCTCGGCGTCGGCGGTCTGGCCGTCGCCCTCGCCCTGCAGGACACCCTCGCGAACCTCTTCGCGGGCATCCACATCCTCGCCTCCAAGACCGTCCAGCCCGGCGACTACATCCGGCTGAGCAGCGGCGAGGAGGGCTATGTCACGGACATCAACTGGCGGCAGACCACCATCCGCAACCTCTCCAACAACCTGGTCATCATCCCCAACGGGCAGCTCGCGGGGACGAACATGACCAACTACAACCGCCCCGAGGAGCAGTTGACGATCCTCCTCCAGGCGGGCGTGGCGTACGACAGCGACCTGGAGCAGGTCGAGCGGGTGACCATGGAGGTCATCGCCGAGGTGATGACCGAGATCGACGGCGCCGTCCCGGAGCACGAGCCGGCGGTCCGCTTCCACACCTTCGGCGACTCCCGGATCGGGTTCACGATCATCCTGGGCGTCGGCGAGTTCAGCGACCAGTACCGGATCAAGCACGAGTTCATCAAGAGACTGCACAAGCGGTACCGGGCCGAGGGCATCCGCATTCCGGCCCCGATGCGCAGGGTGTCGCTGGAACACGGCCCGGTGGCGATACCGCAGCAGCGGGGCGCCGGGGAGACGGAGGACGTGGCGGCCCTCCGCATCGACTGAGCGGCCGACCGTCCAAGGGTGGCCGGGCGTCCGAGTCACGCCCGGTGACCTGGCCGCTTCCGAAGGGGCGGGCAGGCGGATGCCCGGGATCGCGCGGACCCCTGTCGAGTGGGGCCCCGGCACGAGATATCTTGATGTCGAGCAATGTTGCAGACGTGGAGCGGAGCACCCGGTGACTGACTCGACCATCATCTATACGCACACTGACGAGGCCCCGGCCCTGGCGACGTATTCCTTCCTGCCGGTGGTCCGGGCATACGCCTCGCAGGCGGGTGTCGCCGTGGAGACGCGGGACATCTCGCTGGCCGGCCGCATCATCGCGGTGTTCCCGGAGTACCTCACCGAGGACCAGCGCATCCCGGACGCCCTGTCCGAGCTGGGCGAGCTGGCCAAGACGCCCGCGGCCAACATCATCAAGCTGCCGAACATCTCGGCGTCCATCCCGCAGCTGAAGGCCGCGGTCGCCGAGCTCCAGGGCCAGGGCTACGCGCTGCCGGACTACCCGGACGACCCGAAGACGGACGAGGAGCGCGAGATCCGCGCCCGCTACGACAAGATCAAGGGCTCCGCGGTCAACCCGGTCCTGCGTGAGGGCAACTCCGACCGCCGCGCCCCCGCCTCGGTCAAGAACTACGCCAAGACCCACCCGCACCGCATGGGCGCCTGGACCGGTGAGTCCAAGACCAACGTGGCGACGATGGGCGTGGACGACTTCCGCTCCACCGAGAAGTCCGTCGTGATCGCCGAGAACGGCACCGTGCGGATCGAGCTCAAGGGCGACGACGGCTCCACCACCGTCCTGCGCGAGTCCGTACCGGTCCTCGCCGGCGAGGTCGTCGACGCCTCCGTGATGCGCGTCGGCGCGCTGCGCGAGTTCCTGACCGCACAGGTCGCCAGGGCAAAGGCGGAGGGCGTGCTGTTCTCCGTGCACCTGAAGGCCACGATGATGAAGGTCTCCGACCCGATCATCTTCGGTCACGTGGTGCGCGCCTTCTTCCCGAAGACCTTCGCCCAGTACGGCGACAAGCTCGCGGCGGCCGGCCTCACCCCGAACGACGGCCTCGGCGGCATCTACAAGGGCCTGGAGGCCCTGCCCGAGGGCGCCGAGATCAAGGCGTCCTTCGACGCCGAGCTCGCCGAGGGCCCGGAGCTGGCGATGGTCGACTCCGACAAGGGCATCACCAACCTGCACGTGCCGTCGGACGTCATCGTCGACGCGTCCATGCCGGCGATGATCCGCACCTCCGGCCACATGTGGGGCCCCGACGGCCAGGAGGCCGACACCCTCGCGGTGCTCCCGGACTCCTCGTACTCCGGCGTCTACCAGGCCGTGATCGACGACTGCCGTGCCAACGGCGCCTACGACCCCTCGACGATGGGCTCCGTGCCGAACGTCGGCCTCATGGCGCAGAAGGCCGAGGAGTACGGCAGCCACGACAAGACCTTCGAGATCCCCACCACGGGCACGGTCCGCCTGGTCGACCAGAACGGCGACGCCCTCATCGAGCAGACCGTCTCCGCCGGTGACATCTTCCGCGCCTGCCAGACCAAGGACGCCCCGATCAAGGACTGGGTGAAGCTGGCCGTCACCCGCGCCCGCGCCACCGGCGACCCGGCGGTGTTCTGGCTGGACGCCACCCGCGCCCACGACGCCAACCTCATCGAGAAGGTCGACGCCTACCTGGCCGAGCACGACACCGAGGGACTGGACATCCGCGTCCTGGCCCCCGTCGAGGCCACCAAGCTGTCGGTGGAGCGCATCCGCCGGGGCGAGAACACCATCTCGGTCACCGGCAACGTGCTGCGCGACTACCTGACCGACCTCTTCCCGATCCTGGAGCTGGGCACCAGCGCCAAGATGCTGTCGGTCGTCCCGCTGATGGCGGGCGGCGGCCTGTTCGAGACGGGCGCCGGCGGCTCCGCGCCGAAGCACGTCCAGCAGCTGGTCAAGGAGAACTACCTGCGCTGGGACTCGCTCGGCGAGTTCTTCGCGCTGGTCCCGTCCCTGGAGCAGTACGCGAAGGTCACCGGCAACGCCCGCGCCCAGGTCCTCGCGGACACCCTGGACCGGGCCACGGCGACCTTCCTCAACGAGGACAAGTCCCCGACCCGTCGCGTCGGCGGCATCGACAACCGCGGCAGCCACTTCTTCCTGTCCCTGTACTGGGCGCAGGAGCTGGCGAAGCAGACCGACGACGCCGAGCTGGCCAAGGCCTTCGCGCCGCTCGCCGAGACGCTCGCCACGAACGAGCAGAAGATCGTGGACGAGCTGATCGCCGCGCAGGGCAAGCCCGCCGAGATCGGCGGCTACTACCAGCCCGACCCGGCCAAGGCCGCGACGGTCATGCGGCCGTCGGCCACCTGGAACGAGGTGCTCGGCTCCCTGAGCTGACGCCCCGGCCCGAAGGGCCGCCCGTCTCCGCCTCCGCCCCGACCGGTGCACCGTCCGGCCGGGGCGGAGCCGTGTGCGGGGGCGATGTGGCACCTTGATCGTGCCGTTCGCCACCGACCACCCCGGAGCCGCCCGTGACCAGACCCTCGCCGTCGTCCTACGAGCTGCTGCCCAGGGCCGGTGACTCACCCGTGATCCTGCATGTGCCGCACTCCGCGCGGCGGATACCCGGGGAGGTGCGGGAGGGGATCGTGCTGGGGGACGCCGCGCTGGAGCGGGAGCTGGACCACATCACGGACGCGCACACCGGGCGGATCGCGCGGGAGGCGGCCGGATCGGCCGGGGTCAGGCCCTGGCGGTTCGTCAATCGGCTGTCGCGGCTGGTCGTGGACCCGGAGCGGTTTCCGGACGAGCGGGAGGAGATGCTCGCCGTCGGGATGGGCGCCGTCTACACGAGGACCACGCACCGGGATGTGCTGCGGTACGCGGGCTTCGATCCCGGGCCCCTCGTCGAGCGGTTCTTCCGGCCCTATGCCCGGGCGATGGCCGACGCCGTCGCCGGGCGGCTGGCCGCGGCCGGACGGACCGTGATCATCGACGTGCACTCGTATCCGAGCGTCCGGCTGCCCTACGAGCTCCACGGGCAGGGGCCGCGGCCCGCCGTCTGTCTCGGGACCGATTCCTTCCACACCCCGCCCGCGCTGCTCGCCGCGGCCCGGGAGGCGTTCGCGCAGGTCGGGGAGATCGGCCTCGACAGTCCGTTCAGTGGGACGTACGTGCCGCTGGAGTACTACGGGACCGAGCCCCGGGTGTCCGCGCTGATGGTGGAGATCCGCCGCGACACCTACATGACCGAGCCCGGCGGACCGGCCGGCCCCGGGCTGCCCCGGCTCGCCTCCGCGCTGGCCCGCCTGGTCGACGGCCTCTCCCGTTGACCACCCGATGGGGTACCCCCGCGCGACAGGGGGCACCCCGGCGGTGACGGTGGGTGCATGACGGAGGAGATCACCGCGCCGACCGGGCGGCAACGGCCCCCGGTCCGGGAGTGGCCGGCACTGGAACTCGACGGCGTCCGCTTCGACCCGGTCCTGGCGGACCTCATGGCCGAGGGCCCCCTGACCCGGGTCCGGCTCCCGTACGGGCGGGGATGGGCCTGGCTGGCCACCCGCCACGAGGACGTGAAGGCGATCACCCGCGACCCGCGCTTCGGCCGGGCCGAGCTGACCCGTCGCGAGGTCACCCGGATGGCCCCGCACTTCGCACCCAGGGCCGGCTCTCTCGCCTTCGCCGACCAGCCCGACCACAACCGGCTGCGCGGGGCGGTCGCGAGCGCCTTCACCGTCGGCGCGATGCAGCGGCTGCGGCCGCGCGCGCAGGAGCTGCTCGACGAGCTGGTGGACGACGTCGTACGGGAGGGGCCGCCGGCGGATCTGGTCGGGCGGGTGCTCGAACCGTTCCCGATCGCCGTGATCAGCGAGGTGATGGGCGTGCCCGCCGAGGACCGCGAGCGGGTGCACGCCTGGACCCGGCGGATCATCTCCACCTCGGGCGGCGCCGGGGCCGCGGAGCAGGCCAAGGAGGGGCTCTACGGATGGATCACCGGGACCGTCCGCGCCCGCGGTCGAGGCGCCGGGACGGACGTGTACTCGCTGCTCGCCACCGCCGTGGCCCGCGGGGAGATCGAGGAGGCGGAGGCGATCGGGCTCGCCGGGCCGCTCCAGATCGGCGGCGAGGCCGTCACCCACAACTGCGGTCAGGTCCTGTACCTGCTGCTCACCCACCCCGAACTGATGCGGCGGATGCGGGAAGACCGTCCGAAGGCCCGCGGCCTCCTCCTGGACGAGCTGCTGCGCTACGTCCCGCACCGCAGCTCCGTGGGCCTGGCGCGGATCGCCCTGGAGGACGTCGAGCTGCACGGCACGCGCATCCATGCCGGCGAGGCGGTCTACGTCTCCTACCTGGCGGCCAACCGCGACCCGGACGTCTTCCCCGACCCGCACCGCATCGACGGCGGACGTGACCCCAACCCGCACCTGTCCTTCGGCAGCGGGCCGCACCACTGCACCGGCGCCGTCCTCGCGCGGACGCAGACCGAGCTGCTCATCGGCACCCTCCTGGAACGGCTGCCCGGGCTGCGGCTCGCCGTCCCCGCGCAGGACGTCTCCTGGCGGCGCCAGACCATGCTCCGGGGCCCGCTGAACCTGCCCTGCACCTGGTGAGGGGCCGGTCCAGCGGATCAGACCGGCCTTCCTCCACGTGGCCGTGAGCGCCCGTGTCCCCTCAAGCCCGCAGCCACTCCGTCACGACCACGTCCCCGCCCGCCCGCAACCGCAGTGCGAAGGGACCGGAGGGCGCCACGTCACCGGCGAAGCGGCCCATGGCATCGGCGGTGAGCGTGTCCGGCGCGGCCGGCCGCGGGCCGCCCAGCACCTCGATCCGGGCCGGCTGCGGCGGCAGCACCTGCCCCATCAGCCCCTGGGCGGTCACCTCCACGTCGACGGTCAGGTCACCGCTGCGGAAGGTCAGCATCCGCGGCGCGTCCGTCACCCCCCGGACGGGGATGGCGTCGACCAGCGAGTCGAAGGTCAGCTCGGCCAGCCGGGCGTCCATGTCGTGCAGTGCGAAGGCGTCGACGGCGATCCGGCGCAGCTCGGCCGGCACCGGGTCCAGGACGGCGGCGGCGCCACGGAGCTCCTCCTCCAGTCTGCCGCCGTCGAACTCGTCCTCGGGCAGGGCGCCTTCGTTCTCGTCGAAGCCGTTTTCGTCGGTGGCGTTCACGATGCTCCCCGTGCGTCGAGTCGGGCCCGCAGACGACGCAGACAGCGCTGGCGCAGCGGCCCGATGCTGCCGACGGCGATCCCCAGGGCGGCGGACACCTCCTGGTAGCTGGGCGGCGGCGAGGCCATCAGCACCCGCAGCAACTGCCGGCAGCGCTCCCCCAGTTCCTCGAACTCCTGCCACAGCCGCCGGATGCGCTCGCTCTCGGCGGCCGCCTCCTCCGAGTCGATCACCGTCTGCTCGGGCGTGCGGTCCTCGCTGACCCGGTCCAGCAGCTGCGGATCGTCGGTCGGTGTCATCCTGCGCAGGCTCTTGAGCACCTTCAGGCTCTCGTGGCGCGCGGTGCTCGCGAGCCACGCCCCCGCCTTCTGCGGTTCCCGGATGCGGCCCAGGTGCTGGGCGAAGCGGAACCAGACGGTCTGGTAGACCTCGTGGGCGTCGGCGTCGGAGAGCCGGTGGGCGCGCACCACCGACCACACCAGTGGGCTCAGCCCCTCCACCAGCGCCTTCCATGCCGCCGCGTCGCCGTCGACGGCGGACTGGACGAGCGCGCCGACATCTGCACGGTCCACGGCCCCACCCCTCGTGTACGGCAGGTCATCGTACGCCGTGGCGGGGACCGTCAGCGCACTCATGCCCCAGGGCCGGCGGTCACGACCGGCCCGGGGCGCCAGGTCGGCGGGAGCAGGGCCGGCACGATGGCTCCGCGCACCTCGGCGAACTCGGTGTTGGCCGTCAGCAGTTGCTGCCGGGCGGCGCGCGGGTCGGTCTCCTTGTGGGCGACCATGTGCGAGGCGATCAGGCCCGCCACGACGGGGGTGGCGAAGGAGGTGCCGCTCCAGTTCGCGAGCCCCTCGAACATCACCTGGTCCGGCTCGCCCGGGTCGGCCTGCCCGCCGCTGAGCACCCCGGTGTGCCGGGGGGACTGGCAGGTGCAGGCGTAGCCGAAGCCGTAGCGGCAGGACTCGTACGTGGAGTGCTGGTAGACGTAGGGGACGGGCTTGGTGAAGCCGGTGAGGGCGCTGGTGAGGCGCTCGCCGGGGGCGTAGACCTTCACCCACCCGCCGTGGTTGCTGAAGCAGGCGCCGAACTCGCCGTCGCTGCGCAGCGCTCCGACCGACAGCACGGAGCTCGTGTACTCCGGCAGGTCGGCGTAGGCGGCGGGCCAGAACGGGGTGGCGCTGCCGTTGTTGCCGGCGGCGGCGACGAGCAGGGTGCGTCGAGTGCGCAGTTCCTCCATGAAGGCCTGCACGCCGAGCAGTCCGTCGGCGCGGCCGTTGGAGGTGCCTGCCGAGAGGCTGATGATGTCGGGCCAGCCGTTGTCGTCGACGGCCTCGAAGAGCTTGTCGCCGAACTCGGACTCCAGGATGGCGCCCGCGTCGTTCAGGCTGTTGCGCACGGTGAGTTCGGTGTTGGGCGCGACGGCGGCGACGAGCCCGCCGATGAACGTGCCGTGCCCGACGTACTGCTGGAGGACGCCGTCGTCGTCGCACTCCTGGATCTGGAAGTCGCCCTGGGCGCGGGCCAGCAGCGGGTAGGAGCGGTAGTCCTGCATCAGGCCGGTGTCGATCACCAGCACGCCGACGGCGGTCTCCGGGTCGTAGAGGCCCTCGGCGGGCGCCGGGTTGGGCTGCTCGGTGGGCTGGGCGGGCACGGGCTCGTCGCCGGGGCAGGCGTTGACCGCGATGTGCACCACGTGGTTGCGGCTGACCAGCCTGCGGCCCGCGCGCCCCTCCGCGGTGCGCAGCGCGCGCAGGGCGCTCGCGACGTCACGATCACCGCGGCGGTCGCCCTGCCCGGGGTCGCCGACCTGGATACGGGTGATTCCGGAGCGGTTGGTCGCGGGGCCCGCCCGGCGCACGCTCTCCCCGACGAGGCCGGTGGTCTCGGTGAAGTGGGCGCGCACGGTGTCCTCGACCATGCGGGCCTCCTCGCCGTCCCGGGCGAGCACGACCCCTTTCTCGTACATGAACTCGGCGGAGTCGTCCGGGCCCATCGCCAGGGGGACGTCCGGCATCGAGCGCTGGATCTGGTCGAACTGCTCGCGGAATCGCTGTGGTGCCATGGCGTGTCCTCCCACTGGGGCGTTGCGTCGACAACTAGAGCAGACGAGCCGCTGATTGATACAGAGACAAACCTGTGTGGCATGGTTCCGGGGCCACTACCATCCGAGGGGTGACAGCGGGAAGCGACACGGTTCTCGAACTGCTGCCGATGGTGTTCGCCGCTCCGAACGACGCACTGGCAGGGGCGGAACGGGTGCTCGACACCGATCCGCCGCCGCTGCACGCCTCGGTCGCCCATCAGGTGATCGGCATCTGGCAGCGGGACTTCGGCGATCTGCGGATCGCCCTGGACCATCTGCGCCGCGCCCGCGACCTGGCGGCGCGCGCGGAGTCGGCCGAGCGGGAGGCGGACGTCCTCGGCACGCTCGGCGTGGCGCTGGTGCACGCGGGCCGCACGCGACAGGGGCTCGCCGCGTTCGAGCGTGGCGTGCTGCGCGGTTCGGGGCACACGCGCGCGCGGGTGCTGTATCGCCGGGCCTACGTGTGGTGGGTGCTGGGCCATCACCGGGAGGCGCTGGAGGACGTACGCCGGGCGATTCCCGTGCTGCGGCAGGCGGACGACGTGATCTGGACGGCGCGGGCGCTGACGCTGCGGGCGACCGTGCATCTGGCCCTGGGCTCGGTGGACCGCGCCGACGCCGACTTCACGGCCGCCGAGCGGCTGTGGGACACCACCGGGCAGGAGCACGACAAGGCCGACGCCGTGGAGAGCCGGGGCCTGGCCGCGTTCCGGTCGGGTGACATCCCGGCGGCGCTGCGGCTGCTGGACGAGGCGCAGGAGCGGTACGCCAAGCTCGGCACGCCCTCGTTCATGCTCGACATCCGGCGCTGCGAGGTGCTGATGGCGGCCGGGCTGGCCAAGGAGGCGCTGACCGAGGCGGACGCGGCGATTGGCGTCCTGGACGGCATCGGCGGCCAGTCGACCCGTAAGGCGGAGCTGCTGCTCGTCGCCGCCCGCGCGGCCCGGCTGGCCGGTGATCCGCACACGGCGATCGCCCGGGCGGCGCTGGCCGTACGGCTGTTCGCGGCACAGCGGCGCACCTGGTGGGAGACGCACGCCCGGCTGGTGCTGATCGAGGCCCGGGTGGCCGCCGGGCGCCGCTCGGGCCGGCTGGTCGCGGACGCGGCCGCGGTGGCCGACCGGCTGGCCGCGTTCGGGGCGCCGGCCGCGCCGGAGGCGTCGCTGCTCGCGGGCCGGATCGCGCTGGGCCTGGGCTGGCGCACGGACGCGGAACGGCACCTCGCGGTCGCCGCCCGCAGCAGGCACACGGGCCCGTCGCCCGCGCGGATGACGGGCTGGGCGGCGCAGGCCCTGCGCGCGCGTGCCGCCGGTTCGAGCCGCGGGGTGCTGGAGGCCTGCCGGCGAGGGCTCGACGTGCTGGACGACCACCGGATGACGCTCGGCGCCTCGGAGTTGCGGGCGCGCGCCACCGAGCAGGGCGCGGAGCTGGCCGCGCTGGCGCAGCAGGCCAGTCTCGCCGCCGGGGGCCCGCGACGGCTGCTGATGTGGAGTGAGCGGTGGCGGGCGACGGTGCTGTCCGCGCCTCCCGCCCGGCCGCCGGCCGACCCCGCGCTGGTGCGCTCGCTGACCGCGTTCCGGGAGATCGCCGCGCGCGCGGAGGCCGCCCGTATGGAGGGCCGCCCGGTGCCGGCGCTGGAGCGTGAGCAGCGGCGCCTGGAGCGGGAGGTCCGCTCGCGGACCCTGCACATGCGGGGCGACTCGCCCGGCGAGGGGGACCGGTTCGACGTGGGCCGGCTGCTGGCGCGGCTGGAGGGGACGCGGCTGGTGGAACTCGCCGTGCTCGACGGACGCGTGCATGTGCTGCTGTGCGCTCAGGGGCGGGTGCGGCGGTACGAGGCGGGGCTGCTCGGGGAGGCGGAGGCCGAGGCCGAGTACGTACAGGCCGGGCTGCGGCGGCTCGCCCATCCTGGCGCGGAGGGGCGGCTGCCGGTGGTGGAGGCGGCGGGGCGGCGGCTTGAGGAGCTGCTGCTCGGGCCGGCCGCCGCGCATCTGGGGCCCGGGCCGGTCGTGGTGGTGCCGCCCGCCCGCCTGCACCGGGTGCCGTGGGCGCTGCTGCCGTCGCTGCGGGAGCGGGTGGTCAGCGTGTCGCCGTCGGCCGGCAGCTGGCTGCGGGCCCGGGAGACCGAGCCGCCGCCGGGCGGGCGGCACGTGCTGGTCCGCGGGCCGGGGCTGGCGACGGGGGGCGCGGAGGTGCCCGAGGTCGCCGACCGGTACGGCAGGCCGACCGTCCTGGAGCACGACGAGGCCCGCGTCCCGCGGGTGCTGGAGGAACTCGACGGGGCGGCACTCGCCCATATCGCCGCGCACGGCACCTTCCGCGCGGACAGCCCCCTGTTCTCCGCGCTGCGGATGGCCGACGGGCCGCTCATCGTGCACGACTTCGAACGCCTGGACCGCAGCCCGTACCGCATCATCCTCTCCAGCTGCGACACCGCCCGCCTCGCGTCGGTCGGCGCCGACGAACTGCTCGGCCTGGTCACCGCGTTGCTCCCGCTGGGCACGGCGGGCGTCGTCGCGAGCAGCGCGCCCGTCAACGACGCCGCCGTCGTCCCCCTGATGCTCGCCCTTCACAAGGGCCTCGCCACCGGTCTCTCCCTGGCCGAGGCCCTCCGCGACGCCCGGGCCGCGCTGCCGGACGACACGGTCCACCAGGCCACGGGGTGGGCGTTCACGGCGTTCGGGGCAGCCTGACGCGTCAGCACGCACGCTCAGGCCGTCCCCACGCCGTCCCGTCCGGCTACGCGGGCTGCGCGTCCGGCAGTTCCACCAGCCAGGGCAGGGCCGCCCGGTCTCCGGTGCCGAGGCGGACGTAGGCGCTGTAGAGGTGGTTGCCGACCGTGCGGACGGAGAGGGTGAGCTGTGCGGCGATCTCGCGGTTGCTGAGGCCGGCCGCGGCGAGGGTGACGATCTGGCGCTGACGGGCGGTGAGTTCGCCGAGGGCGAGGCCGGACAGGGCCGGGGTGCGAGCGCCCTGGCAGCGCCGGGCCAGGGCTACGGCGCGGGTGCGTGAGGTGCGGGCGGCGCGCGGGTCGCGGTGCGCCCGTACCGCCTGGGCGTGCGCTTCGGCGGCGAACAGCAGGAACCCCCGCTCCTCCAGCCGTTCGGCCGCCCGGTCAAGGGCGGGCCCGTCGCCCCGGGCGAGCGCGTCGGCGTGCTCGGCGAAGACGCCCCGCAGGCGGCCGGCGGCGTGCTCCGGCGCACCGAGGCGCACGGCGTCGTAGGCGCTGTCCGCGCCGGC